>JBEVDE010000294.1:0-13408 GCA_040514175.1 Allosphingosinicella sp.
CCCAACCGTTGTCAGTTCCGGTCGCCCACCCTAGATAGGAGGCGACGGGTACTGCCCGGTACGAGCTTCTAGAACATCCCTGGGCGATAAGCATCCTCGGGGGCTATCCCTGGTTGGGCCCTGGTCCGGCACATATGGTCCCCACACTGACGTTGACGCGTCAGAGGATATTCAAGCAAACGGCCATGGTGGTCCCGTCACCCTCCCCTCCCGACAAGATCGAGCTTCGCCGCGAGGCGCTGGCGCGGCGGCGCGGCTTTGCCGCCTCGCTCGCGCCGGAGGCTCGTGCCGGGCTCGAGCTCGCGCTGGCGCAGCTCGTCCTGCCCCGGCTGATCGGCGCGAGGGTCGTCGCTTTCTACCATCCGCTCAGGGACGAGATCAGCCCTTATCCCCTCCTGGAGCGGCTCGGCGCCGGCCAGCGCGCCGTCCTGCCCTGGTTCCTGGATCGCGACTCGCGGATGCTGTTCCGGGAGGCTCCGGCGGTCGAGCCGAGCCCCTGGGGCGTCCTCCAGCCCTCGGCCGAAGCCGAAGCCCTCGCTCCGGACTTCGTCCTAGTCCCCCTCGTCGCGGCCGACCGGCACGGCACGAGGATCGGCCACGGCAAGGGCCATTACGACCGCGCGCTGGCGCATCTGCGCGAAGGCGGGAGCGTCTTCACCCTCGGCCTCGCCTGGGAGGCGCAGATTTTGGAAGATCCGATCCCGGCCGACCCGTGGGACGTCCCCCTCGACGCCATCGCCACGCCCCGCGAATGGATCGACTGCCGGTGACCGCCCCCAGGCCGAGCTGGCGCAAGCCTGCGGGGATGCTCCTGCTCCTGCTGCTGATCGCGGCGTGGGGGTTCGTGGTGGTGACCGTGGCGGAGGCTTTGCCGGAGATGCCGTGGCCGCTGAAGGCGCTGTTCTTTGTCATCGCCGGAATTGCCTGGATCCTGCCGTTGAAACCGCTCCTGCGCTGGATGGAGCTGGGGCGATGGAGGAAATGACGTCGCCGGATTGCGCCATCCCAGCCCGATCCATTTCACCCAAAGCACCTAGCCGCCGACCAAACCGGTGCGCTTCAACCGCGTGATTCGAGGATCGATGTCGCTAGCGCGGCAGGCCCGCCCCGGCAGGCTTCATCCGACTTACCTGCGCTCGCACGACCTTTGGTCTTTGGGTGAAGCGGCGCGGCGCTGCCTCGGAACTCGATCTCACCGCTGCGAAATCGCCTGGGTGCTCCGCCAAAAACCCGCTCCAGTCAGGTTCGCCCGCTGGAACCTGCTTTCCACCCTCCCCATATGACGGGGCCATGCCACCGATTAAGTGCATATTCTGCCTGGAGACCGGGCTCGGAACGGAAGAACATGTCTTCCCGCTCGCTATCGGCGGATCGCTGACCCTGTGGCGCGTGTGCGGGCCTTGTAACAGCCGCCTTGGCAGCGCGGCAGACTCGGCCTTGTCGAACCACCTCTTGGTCGCGCTGTCGCGGGCGCGACTACGGCTCCCCGGCAACAGCGGGGCTGTTCCCGAACCGCTTCTGGAGATGCTCAAGGACGGACACCTGGCCTCTGATCCCGAGCAGCGGATCCGGCCGACAATCGCCGCCGATGGCAGATTCGAGCCGATCCTGCTGTACAAGAAAGAGCCCCTGATGCTCGGCGAGCAGGAAGCGGAACGAATCACCATCGACGCCCGCGAAGGCCGGCAACGGCTGCCCGCGATCATTGCCCGGAACAGGAAGCGTCGCGGTTTGAAGACGCTCCAGCCGGCAGAGATGCAGGCGGAGGTGGATCGGCTGATCGAAACCCGGGAAAAGCTTGACGATTCGACCGTGCAGGGCTCGTTCCTCCTGGACCTCAACCCTCCGGCGCGGGCGCTCTTGAAGATTGCCTATGAACTCGCCTTCCTCTGGCTGGGCGAGGCATATTTGGACGATCCCGTGGCCGCCGCCCTCAGAGCCGTGGTCCTGGACGGAAAGGACCCGGTCGAGGCGGGGGTTCAATGCCGGTGCGTGGTCGGCGTAGCCGAACCGCTCGCTCTCTGGCGAGGCGCCAAGGACAGCCACGTCGCCTTCGCGAAATC
Source organism: Allosphingosinicella sp. (assembly GCA_040514175.1). GTDB lineage: Bacteria > Pseudomonadota > Alphaproteobacteria > Sphingomonadales > Sphingomonadaceae > Allosphingosinicella. The sequence continues at coordinate 2,064 of JBEVDE010000294.1, forward strand.
GGCCGGAGGTCGGGTCGAACTGGCGTTGAAGGTGTTCGACGCCTTTTCGGCCGTTGTCGTGGTGAGCGAAGACGCCGGTCGCTATTTCGCGCGAGGGCAGGATTGGCCGGGTCGGTTCCTCCGCATCGACGCCGCGACCGGCGAGCGCAAGGACGAGAGCTATGGTGCGGGCCTTAGAAGCGAAGTCCGCGCCCTGCGCCAGCGTTACCGGCGCATCGCCGCACTGGCGTCCACGAGCCCGCTGGCCATGGCCGTCCGCCCCGGCCCCCGAAAATACCGCGGCGGTCTACCTTGTTGAAGGTCCGCTCCCGGCACCTGAATGAAACGAAAATGTAAACTGTCGCTGTTGTTCGCGACGAGCTTGAAATTCGGGGGACACAATACCTGTTTACCAACTCGAATCAGCTATGGTGTCACCGAGATTGCAGGGCGCGAACCCTGAGACCGGAGGCCGAATGATTGTTCGCACAAAGATCACGAAGGCCCGAAGGGGCTGCGGCGGCGAGGCCTTTGTGCGAATCTCCAGGTCGGAATGGAAGCGCTGCCCGCCGGTTCGCTCGGCGCCTTAGTGGCTTCGTGATCTTTGTGCGAAATCGAAAGCGGCCTGCGGCCGGGACTCCGCCTCAGAAGCTGATCTTCACCGATTCCGCGCTCCGCTCCGCCTCGCCGTGGAACACCGCCTCGATATTGTTGCCGTCGGGGTCGAGAAGGAAGGCGGCGTAATAGCCCGGGTGGTAGGGGCGCTCGCCGGGGGCGCCGTTGTCGGTTCCGCCGGCGGCGAGCCCGGCTTCGTGGAAGCGGTCGACCATGGCGCGGTCCTTCGCCTGGAAGGCGAGGTGGGTCCGGCCGGTCGGCCGTCCGCTCGCCGCGACGCTCCCCGGCGTGGAGACGAAGAGCTCGTCGGCCCAGAAATAATCCTCCGCCTCGCCTCCGATCGGGATCCCCAGCACTTCGAAAACCGCGCCGTAGAAGCGGCGGCTCCCCTCCAGATCGGCGACGACCAGCTGGATGTGATCGATCAGGCGTCCGCGATGCAGTTCCATTGTGCTCATTCGCGGGTCTCCTTGAACCTTTCTCGACAATGAGGCTTCAAGCCTCTTCGCCTAATCCGGTTCCGCCAGAGCCTCGCACAGGCGGCCGGCCGCGAGCGCGATCCGGGATTCGGCGGTGTCGCGGTTGGAGGGATCGTTGCGCACGCCCCGGGTCTCGGTGTTGAAGGCGAGGAGGGTTCCGGCGCGCTGGTCGGGGCAGAGGCTGAGATAGGCCTTGAAGCCGTTCTGGTCGCCATTGTGGCCGATGAAGCGGACGCCCTTCCCCCGGTCGATGAAGAAGGAGAGGCCGCTCCGGGTGGTCGCGGCCATCCGGCCCTGGCTGAAGTCGGCGCCGGCGGCAATCTGCGGCCGCCACATCTCCTCGAGCGAGGCGCGCTTCAGCACGAAATCATATTCGGCCGCCCGCGCCGGGTCGCCGAGCAGGAAGGCGACATATTTCGCCATGTCGGGCATCGGCGCGTTGAGGCCGCCGTTCGAGACGGTCACGCCGGTGTCGACGTCGAACGGGGCGGCGACGCGCTTGCCTTCGCGCAAATAATAGCTGTGCGAGCGGTGGCGCAGGAGATGGGGCGGGGTGCGGTCGAAATAGCTCGAATGCATGGCGAGCGGCTTCAGGATGTTCTTGTCGACATAGACTTCGAAATCCTCGCCCGAAAGCCGCTCGATCACCTGACCGAGATAGACGACGCCCGGGTTGGAGTAGCTGAACCGCGTTCCGGCCCTGAACTCGACCTGGGTGTAGGGAAGCATCGCGGCGAGCTGGGCCCAGCTTTTCGGCTCGAACGGCTGCCACTCGTGCTCGCGCCAGGGCCAGGTGCCGCCGCGGAAGCCGGCGCTGTGGCTCATCAGGTGGCGAAGGGTGATCGCGCCGGTGTCGCCATGAGGATTGTGGACGGCGGCGAGCTCGGGGACGTAGCGGACGATCGGATCGTCGAGCTTCAGAAGGCCGCGGTCGCGAAGCTGCATGATCGCGATCCCGGTCATCGTCTTGGTGATCGACGCCCAGTGATAGAGGGTTTGCGAATCGACGGGGACATGGGCGTCGGAATCCTGCTCGCCGAGATGGTCGGCGGCGACGGTCCGGCCGTCTCGGACGAGGTAGAAGCTGCTTCCGGCGATACCCGAGCGCCGCAATTCCGCGCGGTGAAGCTTTCGGAAGTCGCCCAGCGCGGCCTCGAAGGCGCGCTCGCCGGCGGCGGCCGGGGCGGGCCAGGCGGCAAGAAGGAAGGTGAGGGCGAGCCAGCGCGGCATGGCGAGGTTTCTGTGCTGGAAAAAACGGGGACAGTATACATTTTTCGGGACGGCCGATGGCCGGCCGGGCCCGCGGAAAAATATATGCTGTCCCCGTTTTCTAGGCGGTCGCGACCAGCCGGTAGCCGCAGTCGAGGGCGTCGAGGGTCAGGAGCTCGCCGTGGCGCTCGGCCCAGGCGCCGCTCGCCAGGTCCGCCTCGAGCCTGCCCAGCGCCCCGGAAACGTCGCCCAGCGCCCAGAAGGAGGACATGGCCGCCCTCACCTTCGGATGAGATAGGCGGCCGGGCGGCGCCAATAAGCGGCGAGGAAGCCGTCGGTGCAATCGTGGGGGATCGGGACCGGAGCGACCGTCACCGGGCCGAGCCAGGCTTCGTAGGCGCTCATCTCCGGCATCTGGGCTTCGTCCAGGGCGACCAAAGCGGGAAAGTAATCGGCGAGCCAGAAGCCCCGGAAGCCCGGGTCGTAGGTGAGGAGGACGATCGGGCCGCGCGTGACCCGGCGCATTTCGCCGAGGCCCTTCGCCTGGTCGGACCAATGGTGGATCGTCAGGATCGCCATCGAGGCGTCGAAGCTTGCCTCGGCGAAGGGGAGCGCTTCCGCCCGCCCCCGCACGACCGCCGCCGCCGGCGCCCGGCGCTGCCGGATCATCTCGATCGACGGCTCCAGCGCCGTCACCGCCCGGCCGGCGGGCTCGTAGGAACCGGCGCCGGCGCCGACGTTGAGGATCGACGTCGAGTCTCCCAGAGCCTTCTCGATGGCGGCCGCGATTCGCGGATCGGGCCTTCTGAGGTCCGAATAGTTCAACCCGATGCGGTCGTAGCGGCTCGTCATGGAGCCGCTTTTACCCGGTGAGGAGGGCGCCGGAAATTGCTAAGCGCGTGGCGTGAGCCCGCCCGATCCCAAGCTGCACCGGCGCTCGATCGCGGTGGCGGCGCTGTCGACCATGGTCGAATGGTACGATTTCACCTTGTACCTCTATTTCTCGACGGTGCTGGCGCGGGTTTTCTTCGGACCCGGGGCCCAGTCGCTGATCGCGACCCTGGGCGGGTTCGCGATCGCCTATCTGATGCGGCCGGTGGGAGCGCTCGTCTTCGGCCATATCGGCGACCGGCGCGGACGGCGGCCGATGCTCCTCCTCTCGATGGCGGTGATGTCGCTGGCCATGCTTGCGACCGGCCTCCTCCCCACCGAGGCCCAGATCGGCCCGCTCGCCGCCTGGCTGCTCATCCTCCTGCGCTGCGTGATGGGCTTCTCGGTCGGCGGCGAATATACCGGGGTCGTCGCCTATCTGCTGGAAAGCGCGCCCGCCGCCCGCCGCGGCCTGGTCGCCTCCCTCGCCGCCGCGTCGAGCGAGATCGGGGCGTTGCTCGCGGTCGCCGTGTCGGCGCTCACCGTCAGCGCGATGCCGAACGCCGACCTCGAGGCCTGGGGCTGGCGGATCCCCTTCCTGGTCGGCGCCGGGCTCGCCGGAGCGGTTTTCCTGGCGCGGTCCACCATGCGCGAATCGCCGGATTTCGAGCGGCAGCGGGCGGAGGGGAGCATTCCGCGCTATCCGATCCTTCAGGCGCTTTCCCGGCAGCGGGCGGGCGTGCTTCGCGGCTTCGCCATCTCCGCGCTCGGATCGATCACTTATTATGTCGGCATCACCTACGTCCCGGCCTTCCTCACCTCGGCCGGCTCGGCCAGCGAAGCGGAGTCGCTGTGGCTCTCGACCCTCGCCGCGATCGCCGTCATCCTCGTCACCCCGGCCGTCGGCCTGCTCTCCGACCGGGCCGGGCGAAAGCCGGTCCTGCTCGCTCTGGCGGCGCTGAGCGCCCTGCTTCCGGTCCTGATGTTCTCGCTGATGGCGGGCGGATCGCTCGGCCAGGCGCTGCTCGGAGCGGTGATCCTGGCCCTGGTCGCCGGCGGGGTAAGCGCGGTCGGCGCGGTGGCGACGGCGGAGCAATTCACCGGCGAGGCCCGGATCAGCGGGCTGGCCCTGGGCGCGACGATCGCGACGGCGGTCTTCGGCGGACTCACCCCCTGGCTCGCCCAGATCCTGATCGAGGCGACCGGCCGAACCGAAATTCCCGGCTTCATGATCGCCGCCGTCGCCCTCTGCGTCGCGCCGGTGTTCCTGACCATGCGCGAAACCCGTCCAACCGGGAATCCGCATTAATTGGTGCCAGGCACCGATTTCCAAGGCACCTTAATTGGTGCCAGGCACCGATTTCCAAGTGCCTGTAAAGTCACGTTGGGCTGAGCGGAGGACACGATAATGACCCTGATGCCCGCGCTCTTCATCGGCCACGGCAGCCCGATGAACACGCTCGAGCGCAACGGCTTCACCGACGCCTGGCGCGACTGGGGACGGCGATTGCCTCGGCCGAGGGCGCTCCTGGTCGTCTCCGCCCACTGGTATTTCGGGGCGACCGCGGTCACCGCCATGCCGAGGCCCCGGACCATCCACGATTTCTACGGCTTCCCCCAGCCTTTGTTCGACTTCGACTATCCCGCCCCCGGCGCCCCCGACGTCGCCGGGGAGATCGTCGAGGCGGTGAAGCCGGCCTGGTGCGGGCTCGACCGGGATCAATGGGGGCTGGACCACGGCACCTGGAGCGTTCTCGCCCATCTCTATCCGGAAGCGGATGTACCGGTCGTCCAGCTCTCGATCAACGCGTTGAAGCCGCTCGATTATCATGTCGGGCTCGGCGCCCGGCTGGATTCGCTTCGGACACGCGGGATCATGATCGTGGCGAGCGGCAACATCGTCCACAATCTGGGCCGCCTCGAATGGAACCGGCCGGACCTGGCCTTCGACTGGGCGGAAAGGTTCGACGATGCCGCCGCCCGCCAGCTCGCCGAGGCCCCCGCCGACCTGCTCAGGCTCGCCGGCCATCCCGACTATGATGCCGCGGTGCCGACGCCCGACCATTTCATTCCCCTGCTCTACCTCGCCGGCCTCGCCGCCGAACGCGGAGCGACCCTCGAGCCTCTGGTCCGGGGCTATGCGATGGGGTCGATCTCGATGAGCTGCTACGGGCTCGACGTCCCGGCCGGCCTCACCGGCGCCGAGGCGGAAGGCGCGGCGACGATCCCCGAGGGGGTTCCGGCCGAGCAGACCAATATCTAGGGAAATGGCGCGAGTGACGGGGCTCGAACCCGCGACCTCCGGCGTGACAGGCCGGCGCTCTAACCAACTGAGCTACACCCGCGTGGGAGGGGGCGAACTATGCGCTGGCCCCCGCCCTGTCAACCGGCGGCGCGCCGTGGATCGGGTGAGATAGCGGATTCTCGGCGCGAACCCATTTTTGGAACGCAAAGACGCAAAGACGCAAAGATTCCGCGAAGCGGACCACCCTCAACGATCGCTGACGGGCGCGGTACTTCCGAAGGCGGAATTTGGAGCGCTCCGCGCTCTTTGCGTCTTTGCGTTGAAACCGTCGGCCGGACCCGCCGCGCGAGGACAGACACGGATGGCGCCGGCCTGCCTAAGGCTTCGCCGCCGCCGACCGGTCCGAATCGCCATGCTCCTCGTGATGGGTGCCGGTCAGCGTCCCCTCCTCGAACAGGAAGCCGGCGATGTCGGGCTTGCCGGCGGCGTCGAGGACGGTCTTCATGATGATCAGCAGCGGCACCGCCAGAAGCGCCCCGGTCGTCCCCCACACCCAGGCCCAGAAGCTCAGGGCGACGAGGATGAGCAGAGGGTTGATGGTGAGGCGCCGGCCGACGAAGAAGGGCGTGATGAGGTTCGCCTCGACGAGATGGACGCCGATGAAGCAGAGGGCGGGGAGGAAGGCGTACCAGGGATCGGCGAAGGCCATCAGCCCGCCCAGAGCGAGGAGGAGGGCCGAGGCGATCGGGCCGAGATAGGGTATGTAGTTGAGCACGGCGACGATCCCGCCCCACATCAGCGGCGTCGGCATGTCGAGCAGATAGAGGATCAGGGCCACGGAAAGGCCCATGGCGATGTTCACGATCGTGATCGTGCCGAGATAGGTTGAGGTCGCGTCGACCACCTCCTGAATGGCCCTTGCGGTGGTCATGGCGCCGTCGAAGCTGGCCCGGGCGGTGATCGTGCGCCGCCGCATCCGGGTCCAGCCGGCGAGGAAGAAGAAGATCACCAGCACCGCGAAGAACATCTGGATCGCGGCGAACGGCGCCGAGGTGGCGATGATGTCGAGCAGCGAGTTGGGAGTCTCGAGCGCCACCGTGCGCTGCGAGCTGGCGCGGGAGCCGAACTGCTCGACGATGTCGTTGATGAAGCGCTCGAGGTCCGAATAGACCTGCATCAGCGGGGAGAGCGTGTCGCGGACCCGGCCGATCCGCTCGGGCAGGAGCCGGACCCATTCGGCCGCCGGCAGGACGATCGAGGCGACCGCGACATTGGCCATGGCGATGAGCACGAGGACGCAGGTGAAGGCGGCCAGGGTCGAGGGCACGCGCCGCCGCTCCAGCCATTCGAGCATCGGCACCAGAGCGATGGCGATGACGAGGGCGGCGGTCACCGGAAGGAAGAATTCGGCGCCGGCGCGAAGCGCGAAGGGCAGAGCGAGGGTGAGCCCGGCGCCGGCGATCAGGGTCAGCGCCGCGAGCAGCCGGTCGCGCCGGTAGGCGACCGCCTCCGGCTCCCAATTGGGATCGGAATGCTCGACCGGAGCCGCTCCCCTTGTGCCTTCGTCGCCCTGCAGCTTGTTCATCTTGTTTACCGCCGCCCTTCGATCTTGGCTTAATTCCTGAAGCTAAAACACCGTTAACTAATTCTTAGCCGCTCCGCCCGCATTAGCTCCGTAATCGGACCAAACGGGTGGGGACCCAGCAATGCGATATCAGGCCACGGGCGCCAAATCACCGGCGTTCCGAAAAAATGCCGCACTGGCCGCCGTCACCGCGGTCTCGGCCGGTATTTTCGCGAGCCCGGCGCTTGCCGCGGGCACCCCGGCGGGCACCAACATCACCAACGTCGCCACCGCCACCTACGAGCTTCCCAACGGCGACGAGGCGACCATCGATTCCAACATCGTCACCCTGATGGTCGACGAGCTGCTCGACGTCAGCGTCGCCTGGGGCGACCCGGCCGACGTCTCGACTCCGGCCGGCGGCGCCGCTCAGCGGCTCAAGTTCACCGTCACCAACGGCGGCAACGGCGCCGAGAGCTTCGCGCTCGCCACCGTCGCCAATGGCGGCGGCGACGATTTCGACCCGACGGTGACCTCGATCGTCCTCGATACCAACGGCAACGGCGCCTACGACGCCGGCATAGACACCGTCTATTCGAGCGGGAGCAACGATCCCGAGCTCGATCCCGACGAGTCGATCACCGTCTTCGTCCTCTCGACGATCCCGGCCGGCGCCGGCGACGGCCATCGCGGCCGGGTCGACCTGACCGCGGTCGCGAAGACCGGATCGGGCGCGCCGGGCCTGAGCTTCGCCGGCCAGGGCCAGGGCGGCGGCAACGCCGTCGTCGGGGCCACCGGCGCGGACGGCGAGGACGACGGCTATTACCGAGTCTCCAAAGCGAGCGTCGCCTTCGTCAAGAGCGCGGCGGTCGCCGACGCCTTCGGCGGCACCGCCGCCGCGCCCGGCTCGACCATCACCTACACGCTCGCCGCCACGGTGAGCGGCACCGGAAGCCTCGCCAACCTCAGGGTCAGCGACGCCGTGCCCGCGGGCACCACCTACAAGGCCGGCTCCCTCACCCTCGAGGGCTCGGCGCTCACCGACGCGGCCGACGCCGACGCCGGAAGCTTCACCGGCACCGCCGTCAACGTCGGCCTCGGCACCGTCGCCGCCGGCGCCACCCGAACCATCACGTTCCAAGTGAAGATCGACTGAGAAGGATGACGCACATGAAGATCTGGCTCGCGCTGCTTGCGCTTCTCGCTCCCGCGGTAGCCACCGCGGCCGACCCCGTCTCGCTGACGAGCAAGGTGTTCGTCGAGCGCGTCAAGCCCGGCGCGGACGGCAAGCCCGTCACCGTCCGGGAGGAACCGGGCGTGGTGACTCCGGGGGACAGGCTCGCCTTCGTCCTTCGCTACCGCAATTCGGGCGCCCAGCCGGCGACCGGCTTCACGCTCACCAATCCGATCCCGCCGTCGGTCGCCTTCTCCGGCACCGAGGACGCGAGCGCTTCCGTCTCAGTCGACGGCGGCAAGAGCTGGGGGGCGCTGGCGTCCCTCAAGGTCGTTGCCGCGGACGGCACCAGCCGCCCCGCGGTCGCGGCCGACGTCACCCACATTCGCTGGTCGCTCGGCCAGCCGATCGCCGCGGGCAGCGGCGGGGAGCTCAGCTTCCGGGGCGTCGTCGAATAATTTCGTAACCCGCACCAGGGCGCCGGCGGGGGGGATTGCGGCGCCCACGCAAACACGATTGGACCAGAGATGACCAGAAACATGCGATTGCTCGCCTCCGCCAGCGTGCTGGCGGCGGCGGCTGTTGCGGCCTCCCCCGCCTTCGCGGCCGGGACGACCGCGGGAACCACCGTCACCAACAGCGTCACCCTCGATTACAAGATCGGCGGGATCGACCAGAATCAGGTGACCGCCAGCGACACCTTCACGGTCGACCGCAAGGTCAATCTGACCGTGTCGGAAGTCGGCACGAGCACGACGACCGTCACTCCGGGCCAGACCGGCGCGGTGACGGCGTTCACCGTCAGCAACTCGTCGAACGCGCCGCTCGACTTCGCGCTCGCCGGGACCCAGCTGAGCGGCGGCACCGCCGCCCATACCGGAACCGACAATTTCAACGTGACCAATCTCAAGGTCTATGCCGACACCAACGGCAACGGCGCCTACAATCCCGGCGTCGACCAGGAGGTCACCTATCTCGACCAGGTCGCGGCCGACACCAGCCGGACCGTCTTCATCGTCGCCGACATTCCGCTCGGCCGGTCCACCGCAGACGTCGCTGGGGTCCGTCTCACCGCCACCGCTTCGGAAGCGACCGCTTCCGGCACGCTCGGCGCGACGATCACCCAGACCACCGGCGCCAACACGTCCGGAGTCGACACCGTGTTCGCCGACACCAATGCGGACGGCAACGTCGCCCGCGACGGCATCCACTTCGACGAGGACGATTACACGATCCTGGCGGCGTCGCTCACCGCGACCAAGACCAGCCGGGTGATCAGCGATCCGTTCAACGGGACGACCAATCCCAAGATGATTCCCGGCGCGGTCGTGGAATATTGCATCGCGGTGGCCAATGGCGCGGGCAGCGCCACGGCCAGCGCAATCAATATCTCCGATACGCTTCCCGCCGAGACGACCTACGATTCGGCCTTCGGGATCAAGCTCAACGGAAGCGTCACGGCCGGCGCCTGCAACACCGACGGCGCCGCCGGCGGCTCCTACGCGGGCGGCATCGTCAGCGGTTCGCTGACCGACATTGCCGCCGGCGGAACCAAGACGCTCGTCTTCCGGGTGAGCGTGAACTAGGCGGAAAAAGGGGAGGAGCGGCAACGTGTCCTCGACACGAAGCCCCCTCCCCTCCCTCGCAATGGGACGCACCACTCCATTTCCGGGGGCGATCTGGCTCGCCCTGGTGACGGCGCTCTGGCTCGCCGTCGCCGCGCCCGCGCTCGCCGCGGACGCGCAGGCCCATCGCACCATCTCGAACGTCGCGACGATCGAGTGGGAAGCGGCCGGCGGCAAGGTCAGCCAGCAGTCCAACCGGGTCGACATCGCCGTCGTCCCGGTCTCCTACCCGCTTTCGCTCACCGTCTATCGTTTCGCCGCCAATTCGGCGACGGTCTCGGTCCCGGTCGCCGCCCCGATCTGCGGCTCCGGAAGCGCCCGGGCGGCGCTCGCCGCCGCCTGGAGCGGCCAGCGGCTCGATCCGGCCTCGCTCCTGGGCGTGACCGAGATCCTGCCCGGCGAGCCTTTCCTGTTCCTGGTGGACGACGCCAACCGCAACCACGATCCCGCCGCCGTCGAGACGGTGGAGATCGTCGTTCGCGCCGGCAGCGGCGACAGCCAGAGGCTGACGATCTTCGAGACCGCGGCCGATTCCGGCAAGTTCGCCGGCTTCATCCAGACCGCTCAGGTTCCGCCCGCCGCGGGCGCCGACGATTGCCGGCTCAGCGTCGAGCCCGGCGATCACCTCACCATCGAGAGCCTCGGCGACGACCATCGCACCATCGCGGCGACGGCCACCCTCGAAGTGCTCGCCGATCCGTTCGGCTACGTCTTCGACAGCCTCGACGGCAAGGTCGTCTCCGGCGCCCGGGTCACCCTGATCGACGAGGCCACCGGCCAGCCGGCGCAGGTGTTCGGCGACGACGGCAACTCGGCCTATCCGAGCAGCGTGGTGAGCGGAGGCACGGTCACCGACAGCGGCGGTACCGTCTATAATTTCTCGCCCGGCCTCTACCGCTTCCCGCTGATCCGCCCGGGCGTCTACCGGCTCCGGGTCGAGCCGCCGCAAGGCTATACCGCTCCCTCGGTCCGCACGCCCGCCGAGATGGCGGGCCTGCGCACGCCCAGGGGGCGGCCGTTCACCATCGTCGACGCGTCCTACGGCCGGCCGTTCACTTTGGCAGGGCCTGAGCCGGTCCGGATAAGCATCCCGATCGACGGCCCGCGCGCTCCGCTCCAGCTCGTCAAGCAGGCGTCGCGCGAGATCGCCGCGCCCGGCGAAGCGGTGCTGTTCACGGTCCAGGTCCGCAATTCGGACGCCCATCTCCCGACCGGCAACGTCCGCGTCACCGACGTCCTTCCGCCGGCGATGCGCCTTCGGCCGAAGTCGCTCCGGGTCGACAATCAGGCCGCCGTCGCCGAGATCGCCGGGGACGGGTCGAGCTTCACCGTGACCCTGCCCTCGCTCGCGCCGGGCGCAGGCCGCACGATCAGCTACGCCGCGGAGGTCAAGCCGGGCGCCGCCGCGGGCGACGCCGTCAACCGGGTTCAGGCGGTCGGCGACGGGGGCCTCGGCAGCAACATCTCCGATGCCGTCGTCCGCATCCGCCGCGACGAGATCGCCGGGAGGATGACCATAATCGGCCGGGTGATGGACGGCGGATGCGGCGCCGATCCCAGGACCGCCGCCGGAGTACCCGGCGTC
>JBEVDE010000469.1:0-3461 GCA_040514175.1 Allosphingosinicella sp.
CGAGATCGATGAGGGCGATCTGCTCCGACCCCGTCGTCGTCGGCACCACCGTCCAGCCGAGCCGGGTCAGCTGGCGCCCGACCGCCGCGGCGTAGGCCGGGAATTCGGGCCGGTTGGCGTCGGCCTTGTCGAACGGCTCGATCGCGATCTGGGCCCGGGCGACGGGCTCGCCGAGATGGAAGCGGGCGACGTCGACCCCGCCCGTGACCGGCTTTTCCTTGCCGCCGCCGCTGGCGCAGGCGGCGAGCGCCGCGGCCAGAAGGAGGGGGGCGCTGCGCAGAAAAGCTGTTTTCATCCCGGCACCTCTTGTCTAGCGCGCGCGTTCATATGGGCGCTGTAACGATCCTTCAGCGCTCTTGCCCCAATCAGGTTCCTTCAGGGAAGAGGTTAGATGAACAAGCCCGTTGTGCTCGTGACCGGCGGCGCCGGCTATATCGGCAGCCACGCCGTGCTGGCGTTGCTCGACTCGGGCTGGAAAGTAGTGGTCATCGACAACCTCACCACCGGCTTCCGCTGGGCGGTGCCGGAGGCCGCCACGTTCGTCGAGGGCGACATTGGCGACCAGGCGCTGGTCGCGCGGCTGATCGAAGAGCAGGATATCGGCGCTATCGTCCATTTCGCCGGCTCGATCGTCGTCCCCGAATCGGTCGAGCAGCCGCTCAAATATTATGAGAACAACACGGTGAAGAGCCGCTCGCTGATCGAGAGCGCGGTGAAGGGCGGGGTGCGCCACTTCATCTTCTCCTCGACCGCGGCGACCTACGGCATCCCCGAGCAGGTGCCGGTCGTGGAGAGCAGCCGGACCCAGCCGATCAACCCTTATGGCTGGTCGAAGCTGATGACCGAGCGGATGCTCGCCGACACCGCTTTCGCCCACCCGCTCAACTTCTGCGCGCTTCGCTATTTCAACGTCGCCGGCGCCGACCCCGAAGGCCGCTCGGGCCAGTCGACCGCGGGGGCGACCCACCTCATCAAGGTCGCGGTGGAGGCGGCGACCGGCAAAAGGCAGGCGGTTTCGGTCTACGGAACCGATTACGACACGCCCGACGGCACCGGGGTGCGCGACTATATCCACGTCAGCGACCTCGCCGCCGCCCATGTCGACGCGCTCGAAAAGCTGGTCGAGGATCCGACCACCAGCCACATCATGAATTGCGGCTACGGCCGCGGCTTCTCGGTGCTCGAAGTGCTCGATGCGGTAGACCGGGTCACCAACCTGCGGATCGAGCGCCGGCTGGAGCCGCGGCGGGCGGGCGATCCCGACGCTCTGGTGGCGGACAACGGTCGGATCCTGGCGACCCTGCCGTGGCGGCCCAGGCTCGACGATCTCGACACGATCGTCGCCCACGCCCTTGCCTGGGAGCGCAAGCTGGCGGAGCGGGGATAAGGCGCAATCCCTGCGCGTTGCGGCCGAGAGATGCAGCTTCTACCGTCCGTCATTCGGCGAAAGCCGGGAATGACGAGAGAGTGGCAGAATGAATGTCGAAGAAGCAGAGGCGACCCTAAGGACCGTCCTCGACCCACTTCCGCTCGAGACATTTTACGACGCGCTCGGCCGCGGCTCGCTGGACGCAAGCGGCGGTCCCGATCATCCGCGGGCGAAGCTCTTCGGCGACGATCCGGTCCGGACCATGCTCGCCGCTTTCGCGACCCACCCGGCCCGGCTCGATTGTCACGCCGTCCGGCCGTCGGGTCCGCCGCCCGGTCCGTTCGAGGTCGCAAGCCCCGACCAGTTCCTGGCGCTGGTCCGGGCCTATCATGAACGGGACTATACCGTCCGGGTGCCCGGCGTGGTCGAGCTTTCGCCGCCGCTCCAACGCTTCGCCCGGGCTCTCGAGCTGATCCTCGAGCAGCCGGTCGACGCCTCGCTTTTCTGGAGCAAGGCCGGAGCCGGGGCGATCGTCCATTACGACAATCGCGACAATCTCGTCGTGCAGCTGAGCGGCCGCAAGCGCTGGTACGTTTCCACCGATCCGCCCGGCCTTCAGAACAATTGGAAGCATGTCGAGGAGCCGCTTCCGACCCTGCCGCGGCACCGGGCGATCGACCTCGGGCCGGGCGACCTGCTCTATGTCCCCCGGGGAACGCCGCACACCGTCGAAGGGGACAGCGAATCGCTTCATCTCGCCATCCTGTTCGTTCCCGTCACCTTGCGCGACGCCCTCATCGGGGCGGTCGACCTTCTCTCCGATCTGGACCGGTCGTTTCGCGAGACGCTCGTCGCCCGGGCCGGGTCCGCGAGGCCCGATTCGCTCGCGCCGCGGCTGGCCGGGGGGATCGAGCGGCTTCTCGAGCAGTGCCGCTCCGGCGCGTTCGTCGGCGCGGCTATGCAGCACCGGTCGTCGAGGATCGTCGGGGATCTGCCGGCGCTCGCCAGGCCGAAGGCGGTTCCGACGCTCCAGGCGGGATCGCGGGTCAGGCACTCGCCCTTGGCCATCTGCCATCTTCGTCAGGCGGGAGAGCGGATCGATTTCAGCCTGCCCGGCGGCCATATCGCGATCCATCCGGGGGTCGAGGAGGAGTTGCGGTTCATCCAGCAGGTGTCGGAATTCCGCATAAGCGACATGCCTGGAAGCGCCGCCCCGGACGTCCGCCTCGCTCTGGTCGGCCGTCTCGTCGCGGAGGGCTTTCTCGAGCCGGTCGTGGCTGAAGGGGAGGGCGGCTAGCGGAAGCGGGGAGGGCCTTCGCCGGTCAGCTGGCGGATGCGCAGGAAGGCGCGGATGGCGGCGGCGGCGGGGTTGGGGACCGGAACGGCCCCCGACACCCACCGCCGCACGGTACTGCCGTCGACTCCGAGCTGTTCGGCGAGCCGGGTCTGCCATCCGTGTCCGAACAGCTCCCGGCCCGCCGATTTCAGCTCGTCCGCGGTCATCGGCCATCGGCCTCATGGGCGTGGATGAACCGAAGCACATTCTCGCTGAAGCCGTCGATGCGGGTCCACGGGCCGTAGCCGACCCCGTTCCGCGCCGAAGCGACGTTGATCATGTAGGCGTGCCGGGCCGCGGCCGCGCCCACCGCGTCGTGCGACTGCTCGTCGGTGATGACGATCAGCCGGTCGTGCGGCACGGCGTTGACGTGGCGCACCGCCGCCCCGAGGTAGGTCCCCGAGTGCGGCTGCGACCGAGCCACCGCGTCGACCCCGGCCATTCCGCGCCGGGGCGGCACCTCCACCACCTTCTCGGAGAAGGTGAAGACCCTGACCTGGCCGTGGACGATGCCGGCCAGAGCCGCCGCCGCGTCGAGCCTCGAAAGGTCCGAACGCCGCGACAGCGGGGCCTCCATCGATCCCGACACGTCGACGAGGACGATCGTCCTCCCCGGCAATACCGGCATCGCCTCGACCGCCCCAGACAGCGCCTCGTCGAGCTGGGGCTCGAACTGGGGCGCCGCCCGCGCCGCCGCGACGTAGCGGAAGGGGAGCACATAATGCGCGCCCCTGCGCGCCAGGATCGAGTCGGTGA
>JBEVDE010000042.1:0-2805 GCA_040514175.1 Allosphingosinicella sp.
TTCGGCGGCCGGTTTGGCGCGGGGGGGGGCGCCGCCCTCTCCCGAATCCCCCCCCGCCCTGTCCCCCCCGGCCCCCCGCACCGCGCATTGCACGCCAACCCCGCCCCCGCCCCGCGCCCCCCCCGCGTCGCCGCCTCGCTCATCCACCTCGTCCACGGCCTCGGCTGCGAGGCGGTCGCCGCCGGCGTGGAGCGGCAGGACCAGGTCGAGGTGCTTCGCGCTTTGGGCTGCGACAGCCTTCAGGGTTTCCCGGGGGTCGCGCCGATGCCCGAGGACGCCTTCCTGGCCTGGGCCGAGGCTCAGGATTGCGCCCGAAGCCTCGCCCATGACGTCTATCCGAGCGCGCCCCTGACGATGCGCGCGTAGATCCGGGCGAGGGCGCGCAGGTCGTCGACCGAGGCCGCCTCGTCCAGCTTGTGCATGGTGGCGTTGCGAAGGCCGAAGTCGACCACCGGGCAGAGCTCGATCAGGAAGCGCCCGTCCGACGTCCCGCCGCCGGTCGACAGCTCGGGCTCGACCCCAGTCTCTTCGCGGATCGCCCGGGTCACCATTTCGTAGAGCGGCCCCGGCGGGGTCAGGAAGGCCTCGCCGGAGATCATCGCCTCGACGCTCGCTCCGGGCGCCTCCGCCTCGGCGGTCCGCCGCACCAGGGCAATCAGATCCTCGCCCCGATGGAGGTTGTTGAAGCGGATGTTGAGCTGGATCCGGGCGCTGCCCGGGATGAGGTTGGTCGCCCTTGTGTCGGTCTCGACCGCGGTGACCTCGAGGTTGGAAGGCTGGAAGGACTCGCTGCCGTCGTCGAGGTGAAGCGCCTCCAGCGCCGCGATCACCCGCGCCAGCTTCGGCACCGGATTGTCGGCCCGGTGCGGATAGGCGACGTGCCCCTGCACGCCCGGTATCGCGATCCACATGTTGACCGAGCCTCGGCGGCCGATCTTGACGGTGTCGCCGAGCCGGCCTTCCGAGGTCGGCTCGCCGATCAGGATCATGTCGGGCCGAAGGCCGCGCTCCGCCATCCAGGCCATGATCGCCCGAGTGCCGTGGATCGCCGGGCCTTCCTCGTCGCCGGTGATGAGCAGGCTCAACGTGCCGAGATGCTCTTTCACTGCCGCCGCCGCGGCGACGAACGCGGCGATACCGCCCTTCATGTCGACCGCGCCGCGCCCATAGAGGAGACCGCCACGTATCTGAGGCCCGAACGGGTCGGCGCTCCAGCCTTCCCCGGGCGGAACCACGTCGAGATGGCCGGCGAAGCCGAAATGGGGGCCGCCGCCGCCGCGCGTCGCGACCAGATTCTCCACCTCGCCGCCGCTGACGAAGCGGTGGACCTCGAAGCCGAGCGGCTCCAGCGCCGCCTCGAGCGCGTCGAACACGGCGCCGCGCGCCGGCGTGACGCTGGGACAGGCGATCAGGGCCGAGGCGAGCTCCACGGGGTCGATTGCGCGGGTCATGCCGCTTCGCCTAGCAAGGGCTCCTCCGCTTGCCCAGCCAAAGGCCCCAGCGATGCCCAAGCTCGACCTCAATGCGATCCCGCAGACCAACCTCACCGGCTATCCGTCGCCCTGGCGCGAGGAGATGGCGAAGCGCCACTACCGCCGCCTCGGCCCGGTCTCGGGCCTCGCCGACTTCGGAGTCAGCCACGTCACGCTGGAGCCCGGCGGAGTGTCCAGCCAGCGCCACTGGCACGAGGAAGAGGACGAGTTCGTCGTCATGCTCGAGGGCGAGGCGGTGCTGGAAGAGGAGGGCGGCGAGACCGTGATGCGGGTCGGCGACTGCGCCAGCTTCCCGAAGGGCGTGGCGAACGGCCACCGGCTGGTCAATCGCACCGGCTCGCCTTGCGTCTTCATCGCGGTGGGCAGGCATGCGCTCAGCAATTGCCATTATCCCGACATCGACCTCCACCTCGATGGCGCCACCAGCCGCTTCGTCCGCAAGGACGGCACGCCTTACTGAGCCCGTCGTCCCAGCGCAGGCTGGGACCCCGGCGGGTGAAAGGCGCGGTGGTTTTCACCCGCTGGGGCCCCAGCCTTCGCTGGGGCGACGGTCACGCCTCCGCCTGGGTCTCGTATTTCTCGATCACCCAGGGCTCCTCCTGAGCCGCCTCGACCCATTCGCGAAGCCAGGGGTGGGAGAGCATCCCTTCCATATAGGCGGCGGCGAAGCGCGGCATCGGCACCGAGTAAGTGACGAAGCGGGTGACCACCGGCGCGAACATGATGTCGACCGCGCCGAACGTTCCGAACAGGTAGGGCCCGCCGCCGCCGTGCCGGGCCCGCGCCTGCGCCCACAATTCGAGGATCCTGACGACCTCGGCGCGGACATTCTCCGACAGCTCCTTCGGCGGGAATTGCTTCCTCAGGTTCATCGGGCATTCGCGGCGCAGATTGTCGTAGCTCGAATGCATCTCGGCGGCCATCGACCGGGCCATGCCCCGGGCGATCTCGTCCTTGGGCCAGAAACGGTCGCGGTCGGTCTTGTCGGCGAGCCATTCGACGATGGCGAGCGAATCCCAGATCACCGCCTGGTCGTCCCACAGCACCGGCACCTTGCCGCCCGAAGGCGCGAACTCATTGCCCTCGCGGGTCTTCTCCCATTCCTCGTCGAACAGGGGGACGGTGATCTCCTCGAAGGCGAGCCCCGATTGCTTCACCGCCAGCCAGCCGCGCAGCGACCAGGAGGAATAGGCCTTGTTGCCGATGATGAGCTTCAGCATGTCGTCTCCTGTGCGCCGCCGCTCCTGAACATCAGCTTGGGCGCCGTGTCCAGCGGGCAAAGAAAGAGGCCTTGCCCGTGAGGGGCGGCGGG
>JBEVDE010000059.1:0-2826 GCA_040514175.1 Allosphingosinicella sp.
ACGTGGTCGCCTCGGGCCAGTTCACGATTCCGCTGATGAAGCGCTTCGGCTTCACCTCCGCCTTCGCCGGCGGCGTCGAGGCGACTTCGTCCATGGGCGGCCAGATCATGCCGCCGGTCATGGGGGCGGTCGCCTTCATCATGGCCGAGACCATCGACGTGCCGTATTCGAAGATCGTGGAAGCCGCGATCATTCCCGCAATCCTCTATTTCGCGGCCTGCTATCTCGCGGTGCATCTGGAAGCAGGCAAGCGCAACCTGCGCGGCCTGCCGAAGAGCGAATTGCCGAACGCCTGGACCGAGATGAGGACAAAGTGGTTCCTCCTCGCGCCGCTCTGCGTGCTCGTCTACCTGCTCTTCACCGGCTACACGCCGCTCTTCGCCGGAGCGGTCGGCCTGTCGCTCACCGTGGCGCTCATCCTCGGCACCGCCATCGTCGCCGGATTCGCGACACCGGCCCTGCGCATCGCCTTCTGGATCGGGCTTGCCCTGCTCTCGGCCTATTCGCTCGCCTCGACCGTGACGCTCGTCGTTCTCGTCGTCGCGGCTTTGTCCCTATGGAACGCCTTCTCCGGCCGCGGGCGCACGACGCTTATGGCCTGCGTCGAGGCCATGGCGGACGGCGCGCGCCAGGCCTTGCCGGTGGGTCTCGCCTGCGCCGTCGTCGGCATCGTGATCGGCACCATGACGCTCACCGGACTCGGCACCATCGTCGGCACCTGGATGATCTCCATCGGCAAGGAGAACATCTTTGCGGCCCTCGTGCTGACCATGATCTTCAGCCTGATCCTCGGCATGGGCATCCCGACGATCCCGAACTACATCATCACCTCGTCGCTGGCGGCGCCCATCCTGCTGCAGCTCGACGTGCCGCTCATCGTCTCGCACATGTTCGTGTTCTATTTCGGCATCATGGCGGACCTGACGCCGCCGGTGGCGCTCGCCGCCTTCGCGGCGGCGCCGATGGCGAAGGAATCGGGCCTCAAGATCGGCGTCCAGGCGGTCCGGATCGCGCTGCCCGGCTTCGTCATTCCCTACATGGCCGTCTACGACCCGACCCTGATGCTGCAGCCGGTGCCTGGGCTCGAAGGCGTGGGCTACTGGCTCGCGGTGGTCTACATCGTGCTCAAGGCGACGCTTGCCATGACATTGTGGGGAACCGCCTCCATCGGGTATTTCCTGAAACCCCTGTCCTGGTGGGAGCGTCTCTGGGCGACGGTCGCGGCGGCCCTGCTCGTGGCGGCGATCCCGCTCACCGACGAGGTCGGCTTCGTGCTCTCCGCCCTCTTCGTCGTCTTCCACGTCTGGCAGACGCGCCGGGTCGCCACGCCTGCCATCAGTCGATGATCTGCCTGCTCGCCGGCTCCGCGATCGCGCCCCTCATGGCGGGCGCGATCACGCTCGCCTGGACCCATTCGGTCGAGAAGATCGTGTGGGAGGAGGATTGGCGCTCGACGCCGGCGGGGCTCGAACTCGTCGAGGCGCGGGTGCGCGGTTCCGGGGCCGGCATGGAGCCGCCGGCGGAGGCGAGGCTTTCGAATGGCGTGTGGTCGTGGAAGCCCGGCCTGCCGCCGCAGCGCCAGGTGATCATGCGCCGCTCGGGCGCAACGGCGGATTGGCGGATCTGCATCGCGGGCCAATGCCGCCCGATGGAGGCCTATGTGCCGGCCGAGGCCGATCCGGTCGTCATGAAGGTGTGTGATACGCCCTAGGCGCGGCCGGTCAGCGGCTCGACGGCGACGCAGCGGCGCCAGAGATGGACCAGGGTGTAGATGGCGAAGAGGCTGAAGAGGACCATCAGCGCGTAGCCGACATAGTCGCCGAGCTCGAACAGGCCCGCGATGGCCCAGCCGGCGGCAATCGCCACGCCGAAGACTTCCGCGCCCACCAGGATCATGATGCTCATGATGGTGATCACGTTGCGCCAGTTGGTGCTTTTCGCCTGAGCCAAGGTTGCTTCACTCCGTTCCTTGCAGATGGGACTACCCTAAACGCCCCCCTCGGTGCAAGGTCTCCCCCGAATCTCATTCTGTCGCGCCCCATACTCAAGGCCCATGCCCGAAACCCCCGTCTTCTCGACCGCCGCCGTCGCGGCTCCCCATCGGCTCGCAGCCGAGACTGGCCTGGCGATCCTGGCCGCCGGCGGCAATGCGGTCGAGGCCATGGTCGCCATGGCGGCGACGATCGCCGTGGTCTATCCGCACATGAACGGCTTGGGCGGCGACGGCTTCTGGCTCGTACGCGAACCGAGAGGCCGCATCCATGCCCTCGATGCCTCGGGGCCGGCCGGCTCGCTCGCCACCATCCGGCGCTACCGGGACAAGGAATACGACGCCGTCCCGCCGCGCGGGCCCGATGCGGCGCTCACCGTCGCCGGGGCCGTGAGCGGATGGGGCCTGGCGCTGGAGCTCTCCCGGGCGCTCGGCGGGCAGATGCCCGTCGATCTCCTGCTCGGCGATGCCGTCCGTTTCGCCCGCGAAGGCTATGCCGTCGCTGCGGCGGAGGGGCGAAATCCGCTTCTGGAGGAGGCCGCCCTGTTTGCCGCTCCCGGCTTTGCCGAGGCGTTCCTCGTCGAGGGCAAGCTGCCGGCGGCCGGCACGCTGCGAAGGAGCCTCAAGCTCGCCGATACCCTCGACCGGCTCGCCCATGCGGGCCTGGCCGATTTCTACCGCGGCGACGTGGGACGCGAGATCGCCGCGGATCTCGAGCGGATCGAGAGCCCCGTCACCCGCAAGGACCTGGAACGCTACCGCGCCCGGGTGGTGCAGCCCCTGTCGGTCCGGCTGAGGCATTCGACCGTCTACAACCTGCCGCCGCCGAGCCAGGG
>JBEVDE010000114.1:0-2864 GCA_040514175.1 Allosphingosinicella sp.
CGGGTCGAGCGACGACAGCCGCGAGGTCGCGGCGGCGGCGGCGGCCCGCGACGGCAGGGTGCGGACGCTCTTCCTCGACCCGCTGCCCGGCAACACCAGCAGCGCCCGCGCCGCCAATGCCGGCATCGCAATCGCCCGGGGAGATTATATCGCCCGGATGGACGGCGACGACCTCGCCCTGCCCCGCCGGCTCGAGCTCGAGCTGGCCTTGCTCGAGGACCGCGGCCTGGACGGCTGCGGCGGCCAGGCCCAGGCGTTCGGGGCCGTGGACCGGCCCTATTGGTATCCCGAGAGCCACGACGGCATCGAGCGCGAATTGCTCTTCAGGGTGGGGATCCTTCACCCGACCCTGCTCGCCCGGGCCGGGCTGATGCGGGCGCACCCCTATCTGGAGCGGGCGTCGCACGAGGATTATGAGTGGCAGACGAGGGTCTGCGCGGCCGGCGCCCGGCTCGGCAACGTCGCGGAGCTCGTCCTGCGGCACCGCACCCATGGCGGGCAGGCGAACGTGCGCCATGCCGCGCTCTTCGCCCGCGACCTCAGGCAATATCGTTTCCGCCACGCGATGCGCCTCTTCCCGGGGACTCGGCCGGCCGAGTATCAGGCGCTGGCCGCGATCGCCGAGAAAGCGCCGGTCGCCGGCCGCGACGAGCTGGAAGCGGCGCTCGCCTGGCTGGTGCGCCTCGCCGACGTCGAGGAGGCGGCCATGACCGACGCCATGGCCTATCGCTGGCGCCAGCTGTGCGACCGCGCCGGCCTCGCCGCCGGCGATCCGATGCGCGGTCGCTTCGAAGAAGACGCGGCGTGAGCCTCTATCGCGCCTACGGGCTGGACCTCGAGTGCGAGCGCCCGCTCCCGCTCCGCCTGGCCCCGTCCGGGAACCGGCCCGACCTCACCATCGTCCATTCCGGCCCGGCCCCGGCCGGGCGCCCCTCGGGCCCGGACCGGCGCGACCTGAAGATAAGCGAGTCCGGCTGGACCCTGCGCTACGACAATCGCGAAGGCGGCTGGATGGCCTTCGATTATTCGGCCGCGGAGCGCCGGCTGCAGCTCTCCGGAAGCGTCGCCTGGGAGGCGTTCGAGGGGCCGCTGGGCGGAGTCGTCATCGGCGTCCTGCTCGGGCTCGAGGGGGCGACCCTTCTCCACGGCGCCTGCCTCGGCTTCGGCGAGCGGGCGATCGCGATCCTCGGCGCCTCCGGCCACGGCAAGTCGACTTTGGCGGGCGCCCTGATCGCGCTCGGAGCGGCGCCGGTGACCGAGGACCTGCTGCTGCTGCGCCGCGGCCGCGACGCCTTCGAGGCTGAGCCGGGGGCGCCGACCCTGCATCTTCTCGCCGACGCCTGGCGGCATCTGGCGCCGCATCTTCCCGAAGCCTCCGCCCGCCCAGGCGGCGACGGCAAGGTCCGGCTCGAGCTGGGCGGCGACTCTTCGCCGGCTCGGCTTGCGGCCCTGTACGTCCTCGAACCGCCCGGGAGCGGCGGGGAAAGCGCGCTGGAGCGGCTCGCCGGGCCGGCCGCCGTCGGCGCTCTGGCCGAGCATCTCTACGGGAGCCGCTGGATCAGGCCGGCCGGCGACGAGGATCTCGCTTTCTGCGCCCGTCTCGCCCTCGAGGTTCCGGTCTTCGCTCTGTCGCGGCCCTGGGCGCTCGAGGGCGTGCTCGCCACGGCCGAAGCCGTTCGAGGCCACGCTCTCGAATCATAGCTCAGACGCCGTGATACTCGCGGTACCATGATACGAAACGCGGCACGCCTTCGTCGATCGAGACGGTCGGCGCGAAGCCGAGGTCGTTCTGGATCGCGCTGATGTCGGCGTAGGTGTCGCGAACGTCGCCGGGCTGCATCGGCATCAGCTTCTTGCGGGCCTCGCGGCCGCAGGCCTCCTCGATCAGGCCGATCATCCGGGTCAGCTCCTCGGAGCGGTGGTTGCCGATATTGTAGAGGCGATGGGGCCCGCGGCTGCCGCCGGCCTTGGCCTCGCCGTCGTCGGGCGGCGGGTTGTCGAGGGCGGCGACGACTCCGCTGACGATGTCGTCGATATAGGTGAAGTCGCGCCGCATATTGCCCTCGCCGAAGACCTGGATCGGCTCGCCGGCGAAGATCGCCTTGGTGAACAGCCACATCGCCATGTCGGGCCGGCCCCAGGGACCGTAGACGGTGAAGAAGCGAAGGCCGGTCTGCGGCAGCCGGTAGAGATGGGCGTAGGTCTCGCTCATCAGCTCGTCCGCTTTCTTGGTCGCGGCGTAGAGCGAGAGCGGATGGTCGACCCGGTCCTCGACCCGGAACGGCAGGGTTTCGTTGCCGCCGTAGACCGAGGAGGAGGAAGCGTAGACGAGATGCGAGAGGGCGCGGTGGCGGGCGAGCTCGAGCATGTTGACATGGCCGACCAGGTTGGACCGGACGTAGGCGTGCGGATTCTCGATCGAATAGCGCACGCCGGCCTGGGCGCCGAGGTGGACGATGCGGTCGAACCCAATTCCGTCGAGCGCCCGCGCCAGCGCCGCCTCGTCGGCGAAGTCCACCTCGATCGAGGTGAAGCCGTCATATTGGCGGCGCAGCCTGGCCTCGCGGTCGCGCTTCAGGGCGACGCTGTAATAATCGTTGAAATTGTCGATTCCGACCACCTCGTCGCCGCGGGCGAGAAGCCGCGCGCTGACGTGATGGCCGATGAACCCGGCCGCGCCGGTCACGAGGATCTTCATGGCCCGGGCCCTTACCGGCGGGGCTCTACCCTGCCAAGCCGCTTGGCCCCCAACCCCAATCCCCTCTCCCGTCCTTCACGGGAGAGGAGGGGCCCGTCCGCGAAGCGGGTGGGAGGTGAGGGTCTGTACGCCGGAGTCGGAAAAGACCCTCTCCTCCCAAGCCTTC
>JBEVDE010000125.1:0-16000 GCA_040514175.1 Allosphingosinicella sp.
CCAGTTATAGCTGTCGGGAGGCACGACCACGCCGGGTTGGAGAGGTTTGGCGACCAGCGCCGCGCGCATGTCGACGCCGCCCGGCGGATCGTAGCTGGCCGGGCCGAAGCTGGTGAAGCCGAGGTTGAAATAGCCGTCGAGCTTGGGTTTGTAGATCGACCCGTTGAAGATCGCGCCGCTGCCGGAATCGTTCCACACCATGTCGTACTGGTTGGTATAAGCGAGCGCGATCGGGTTCTCGAGCGGTTCTCGCGACCAGCCCTCCGGCCAGTCCGCGGCGTCCGCAATCGCCCATTCGTAAGACCGGCTGCCGCTCTCCGGCGGGCACTCTTTCAGGCTGGCCCCATAGCTCGCCGCGTCGCCATGCGCGGCGAGCCCGTCGCCGTCGCAGCGGAATTGCTGCCAGGCGCCGTCTTCCGCCGTGCTGAACGGATCGTAGGCGGCCCTGAGCGCCAGCCGTCCCGCCTCTTCGTCGCCTTCGTTCCGGAAGGCCAGCGAGAGGGTGTCGCCGGAAGCCACATAGCGTATGTCTCCGAGCTGGGCGCCGCCGTCGGACATCGCAATTCCGCTCGAATAGCCGTCGCCGGAGGTGCCGAGGCTGAGGAAAACAGGCCACTGCGTATCGTTCCGGACCCTCAGCACGTAATCGCCATTGCTCATGATTTTCTCCGCTTCGACCACATGATCCGATCAGCTTACCATGCGTTTGAACATTAGCTCAGTGGTATCGGGACATATTTGGGACAGGCGCCGCTCGGCTCGTTTTGCGGGCACTTGACCAGGCCGCGACTTGCGGACTTTTGACGCATAGTTTGTCGTCGGGGCGCGGAGCCATTCGCTCGCCGACGTCGCGCCCCCTTTAAAAGTAGGGTTTCCTCTGCTTTATACTCCGTGATGGATCGATCCTGCAGCCTTGGCTCCGTGAGACCCGGACTTTCCAAACCTTCCGTTTTCGGACGCTCGCGGGCACGAGGGGACGGTCGTGGCTGAGCCTCCCTCCGACCGCTTCAACGAGGAGAAATCCGCTTTCACCGTTCGCGGCTCCGACCAGCCGGATCTGGAGGCGGGGGTGGTGGCGATCCGTAAGGTGGTGAAGGGCCTGCCGGTGCGCCCCGGCGTCTACCGGATGCTCGATGCCAAGGGCGACGTCCTCTACGTCGGCAAGGCGCGGGCGCTGAAGAACCGGGTGGCCAATTACACCCAGGTCGCCCGGCTCACCAAAAGACTGCAGCGCATGGTCTCGCAGACCCGCTCGATGCAGATCGTCACCACCAACACCGAGGCGGAGGCCTTGCTGCTCGAGGCGCAGCTGATCAAGCGCTACCGGCCGCCCTACAATGTGCTTCTGAGGGACGACAAGAGCTTCCCCTTCATCCTCCTTCGCGAGGATCATCCCTATCCGCAGATTCGCAAGCATCGCGGCGCGCGGCGCCACAAAGGCCAATATTACGGCCCGTTCGCAAGCGCCGGCTCGGTCACCCGAACCTTGAACGCCCTCCAGAAGCTGTTCCTGCTGAGGAGCTGCACGGACACCTTCCTCGCCACCCGCAAGCGCCCCTGCCTGCTGTTCCAGATCCGCCGCTGCTCCGCCCCCTGCGTCGGCCGGGTGACGCCCGAGGAATATGCCGAGCTGGTCCAGGATTCGAAGGATTTCCTCGCCGGCAAGTCGAGCCAGGTGCAGCTGAAGCTCGCCGCCTCGATGCAGGCGGCCTCCGACGCGATGGATTTCGAGCTCGCCGCCGTCTTCCGCGACCGGCTGCGCTCGCTGACCTTCATCCAGGGCTCGCAGGCGATCGCCGCCGAGGGGCTCGGCGACGCCGACATCTTCGCTCTGGCCTGCAAGGGCGGGACGATGTGCGTCCAGGCCTTCTTCATCCGCGGCGGCAACAATTGGGGGCACAGGAGCTTCTTCCCCGCCCACACCGCCGAGGTGCCCGAGGCCGAGGTGCTCGCCAGCTTCCTGATGCAATTTTACGAGGAGGTGCCGCCGCCCAGGCAGGTGCTCCTCGACCGCGAGGTGCCGGAGGCCGAGCTCCTCGCCGAAGCCCTGACCGAGCGCTCCGACCGCAAGGTGATTCTCAGGGTCCCCAAGCGCGGCGACCATGTCCGCATGATCCGCCAGGCCTCGCGCAACGCCGAGGAGGAGCTGGACCGCCACCTCGCCGAAACCAGCACTCAGGCCAGGACGATGCGGGCCCTGACCGAGACCCTCGAGCTGGCCGAGCCGCCCGGACGGATCGAGGTCTATGACAACAGCCACGTCATGGGCACCAACGCGGTCGGCGCGATGATCGTCGCCGGGCCGGAGGGCTTTCGCAAGAATGCCTATCGCAAGTTCAACATCAAACGTCCGGAGACGGCGCCGGGCGATGATTTCGCGATGATGCGCGAGGTGCTCGGCCGCCGCTTCGCCCGGCTCGAGAAGGAGGATCCGGACCGGAGCCGCGGCGAATGGCCGGACCTGCTTCTGATCGACGGCGGCAAGGGGCAGCTGAGCGCCGTCGTCGAGACCCTCGAATGCGCCGGAATCCACGATGTGCCGGTCGTCGGGGTCTCCAAGGGTCCGGACCGCAATGCCGGCCGTGAGACCCTGCACCTGCCGGGCGGCCGCGACTTCCAGCTCCCGCCCAATAGCCCGGTGCTGTTCTACATCCAGCGCCTGCGCGACGAAGCCCACCGCTTCGCCATCGGCGCCCACCGCGCCAAGCGCGCCAAGAGCATGACCGCGAGCCCGCTCGACGAGGTCCCGGGCATCGGCCCGAGCCGCAAGCGGGCGCTGCTCATGCATTTCGGGACGGCCAAGGCGGTGCGCGGGGCGGCGCTCGAGGATCTGGAGAAAGCCCCGGGCATTTCGAGGACGATGGCGCGCGGCATCTACGATTATTTCCACCCCAGCGGCTGAAAAGCGGGGACAGCATATATTTTTTCAAGTCCCGCCGGGGCGCGTCGGAACTCCGAAGAAAAGGTATGCTGTCCCCGTTTTTCGTTCCGCCGGGGAACTTCGAAGAAAAGGTATGCTGTCCCCGTTTTTCGAAAGGTACGGGAGCTCTTCACCCCACGGGGCCCAAGCCTTCGCCGGGGCGACGGAAGCTGCTATCCTCGGCGCCCTATGCACCTCCTCACCCCGGCGATCATCTGCGCGGTCCGGCCGCATGGCGAGCATGGCGCGATCGTCCGCGCGCTCACGCCGGCCGCCGGGATCCAGGCCGGCTTCGTGCGCGGCGGGCGGTCGCGCCGGCTTCGCCCGATCCTTCTCCCCGGCAATCTCGTCCAGGCCGAATATCGGGCCCGAACCGAGGAGCAGCTCGCCCAGTTGAGCGTCGAGCTCGCCTCGAGCCGGGCGCCTCTGCTCGGCGAGGCCCTGCCGGCGGCGGCGATCGAGTGGACGACCGCGCTCGCCGCCACCGCTCTGCCCGAGGGCCAGCCCTATCCCCGCCTCTACGAGGCGCTGGACGGGCTGCTCGCCGCGGTCGAGGCGTCGCCCAGCGCCCGAAGCTGGGCGCCGTCGCTGGTCCGCTACGAGCTCGTCATGCTCGCCGAGCTCGGCTTCGGGCTCGATCTCGGCGAATGCGCCGCCACCGGGACAAGGGAGGACCTCGCCTTCGTCAGCCCGAAAAGCGGCCGGGCGGTCAGCGCCGCGGCGGCGGGAGAATATCGGGACCGGCTGTTCCCGCTGCCGCCGCTCCTGCTCGGCTCGGGCGCCGCCGGCTGGAGCGACATCCTCGCCGGGCTTCGCATCACCGGCCATTTCCTCGCCCGCGACGTCCTCATCGAGCGCCAGTCGGAGATCCTCGCCGCCCGCGACCGCCTGCTCGACCGGCTGAAGCGGGCAGGGGGCTGACTGTCGTCGTCCCAGCGCAGGCTGGGACCCCGGGGGGTGAAGAGCTCGGTGTCCTTCACCCCACGGGGCCCCAGCCTCCGCTGGGGCGACGGCTAGGTCCCCGCTCCGCCAGCCACTCGGCGATCGCCCCGGCGATCCGCTCCGACGCCTGGCCGTCGCCGAACGGAAAAGCGGGGCGCGCCATCCGGGCGTAGCGGGCTTCGTCGGCGAGCAGGCCGGCGACCGCGGCGAAGATCCGGCCCGGGTCGGTTCCGACCAGCTCGAGGCTTCCGGCCGCCAATGCCTCCGGCCGCTCGGTGACGTTGCGAAGCACCAGCACCGGCTTGCCCAAAGCGGGGGCTTCCTCCTGGAGGCCGCCGCTGTCGGTGAGGATCAGCCAGCTCGAGGCCATCAGCCGGATCATCGCCTCGTAACCAAGCGGCTCGAGCAGCTGGATATGGTCGACCCCCGCGAGCGACCGCTCGATCGCCCGGCGGACCGGCGGGTTGGGGTGGAGCGGCGCAACGACCCGGACCGGCAATTCGGCCACGGCCCGCTTGAGGGCCTCGCAGACGGCGCGGGCCGGCGCGCCCTGATTCTCGCGCCGGTGGCAGGTGACGAGGATCAGCCGGCGCCCGTCCGCCGCCGGCGGAGCTTCGGCGGCGAGCCCGGAGCGGGCCCGGAGCAGGGCGTCGATGCCGCTGTTGCCCGTCACCAGGATCCGGCCCGTCACCCGGCGCTCGCGGCGCAGATTGCCGGCGGCGGCCTCGGTCGGGGCGAAGAGCAGGTCCGCCAGGGCGTCGATGGCGACCCGATGGCCTTCCTCCGGCCAGGGCTGGGCGAGGTCGAACGAGCGCAGCCCCGCCTCGACATGGGCGAGGGCGATGGCGCAGTCGCGCGCGGCGAAGGCGCCGGCCGCGGCGCTGGTCGTGTCGCCATGGACGAGGACGAGGTCGATCCGCCGCCTCCGGAAGCGGCCGCAAAGCCGCGCTCGAAGCGCCTCGCGAAGGCTTTCGACGCTTCGCCCGCCGGGATCGAAGCGGAGCCGGCTCAGGCTCTGCGCGCGGTCGAAATAGCGATCCAGGCCGTCATGCTGGCCGGTGAGGACGATCCGGTGATCGAGGCCGGGCAGGCGGGAGAGCGCCCGGGCCACCGGCGCCATCTTGATCGCCTCGGGCCGGGTTCCGACGATCGAGACCAGGGAGGGAAGGGCTCGGGGAAGGCGGCTCGCGCCGGGGCGGGCAAGGCTGGGCATGACCCGAGGTTAGACGGGCCGCCAACCTATACAAAAAGCCCATCGGCCGGGCGAAGTATCCGGATAATATGTTCCTCACATGGAGACCCGTCCGACGCCCGCTCCGAAAAAAACGGGGACAGCATACAATTTTCCGGAAAACCGGAGCCGCCCGCCCGAAGCCGCCGCGCCCGGGTCGGAAATTGTAAGCTGTCCCCGTTTTTCGGGCTTGTTCGGGGCCGGCCCGCGAGGTCAGCCCGCGCCCGGAACGCCCAGCTCGGCGGCGGCGCTCTTCAGCCGGCCGGCGGCGTCGGAATTGCCGGCGAAGGCGGCGAGGCCCGAGCGCAGGGCCGCCTGGGCGGCGCTCGAATCGCCCAGCGCCATGCGCGAGCGCATCAGCCGGATCCAGCCGTCCTCATCCTTCGGATTCGCTTTCAGCCGGTTCTCAAGCCGGGCCACCATCTGCTCGACCATCGCCGCCTGCTCGGCCGGCGGAAGCGAAGAGGCGGCGGCGAGCTGCTCCCGGGTCGGCCCCGGAATGCCCGAGGTCGCCGTTCCGGTGGTTCCGGCGGCCGGCATCCGGCCGGCGAGGTCGATGCGATGCTTGGCCGCGGTCTGCTCGATCGTCCGCCTCAGGTCCGCTTCCCAGGGCGCCCCCGGCGGCGTGTCCTTGAGAAAGGCGAGCCACGCCTCGACCGCGCCCCTGGGGTCTCCGCCCAGATCCTTCTGGACGGCGAGGAAATAGCGCGCCCTCGGGTCGCTCGGGTCGAGCTCGATCGCCTTGCGAAAGGCGTCAGCCGCCTCCGGCACCAGGGTCGCGCTGGCGACCTGCATAGCCTCGCCGAGCGACGACCAATTCTCGGCATTGCCGGGCTCGAGCGCGGCGGCCTTGCGATAGGCGGAGGCGGCCTCCTCGGCATTGCCGGCCTGGGCATAGGCCCAGCCGACGATCCGCCAGTCCTTCGCCGCGGGAACGTCGCCGCCGCCGGCCGAGCCCCCGCTCACCCCCCGCGAGATCGCCACCGCGGCCGAAACCAGGGCGATCGCCGCGGCGACGATGAGAATGATCGTCGACGCCGAAGGCAGTCGGGAACGGCTTTGGGGGGCGCTGGTCATGGGGTTGCTATCCTTGCGTCAATTTGATCAACGTCAAGGGCTGCCGTGCCGCGGCGGCGAGAGGGGTGCAAAAGCGTGTCGGATTGCTTCCGTGTCGCGATCATCGGCTCGGGCCCCGCCGGCCTCAGCGCCGCCGCGAGGGCCGCCCGGCTCGGGCTCAGCCACGTCCTCCTCGAAAAGTCCGGCCATCTCTCCGACACCATCTACAAATATCAGAAGGGCAAGCACGTCATGGCGACCCCGAGCCAGCTCGTGCTGCGCTCGGAGATGGAGTTCGACGCGGGCAAGCGCGAAGCCGTGCTCGGCACCTGGGACCGGCTCGCGGCCGAGCGGGAGATCAACGTCCGTCTCCATTCGGACGTGAAGTCGATCACGGGCGAGAAAGGCGATTTCACCCTGGCCCTGGCCGGCGGCGACACCGTCCGCGCCGAGAATGTCATCCTCGCCATCGGCACCCAGGGCAATCCGAACCTCTTGCGCTGCCCGGTCGACGAGGGCTCGGCCGTCCAGTACCAGCTCGACGATCCCGGCGAATATGTCGACGAGCATATAATCGTCATCGGCGCCGGCGACGCGGGAATCGAGAATGCGCTCGGCCTCGCCGCCGATCCAGAGCAGCGCAACACCGTCACCATCGTCAACCGCTCCGCCGAATTCGCCACCGCCAAGGACGCCAACGTCAAGGCCCTGCTCGCCGCCGAGGCGGAGGGGCGGATGACGATCCTTCGCGACACCACCGCCTCGGCGATCGAGCCGGGCTCGATCACTTTCGACACGCGCGACGGCGAATTGAAGGCGCGCTGCGACCGGGTCATCGCCCGCATGGGCTCGGCGCCGCCGCGCGCCTTCGTCGAGGCCTGCGGGATCGCCTTTTCCGGCCCCGACCGGCTGGCCTATCCCAAGCTGTCGCCGACCTTCGAATCCAGCGTGCCCGGAATCTTCGTGATCGGGGCGCTGGCCGGCTATCCGCTGATCAAGCATTGCATGAACCAGGGCTATGACGTCGTCGAGTTCATCAACGGCAACCTCGCCCTGAAGCCCGCCGACGAACCGATTCTCCAGGCGAAGTTCAAGGGCCTGCCGGTGCCGCGCTCGGTCGACGCCTGGCTCGAGATGCTGCGCAGCAACGTCGCCATCCTCAACGACATGTCGCCCTTGCAGATGCGAGAGTTCATGCTCGACAGCGAGGCGCGCTTCTACCGCGCCGGCGAAATCGTGTTCGAGCGCAACGCGCCCGGCTCCTCGCTCTTCGCCATCGCCGACGGCTCCGTCCTGGTCGAAATTAGCAAGGCCGATTCGTCGATCACCGTCCCGATCGGCGCCGGCTCGATCTTCGGCGAGGTCGGCCTGATCTCCGGCCGCCGCCGCGGCGCCACCGTTCGCGCCGCCGAGGATTCGATCCTGGTCGAGGTGCCGCGGATGGCCGCCTTGAGGCTGATGTCGGCGGTTCCGGCCGCGCGGCGGGCGATCACCCGGATCTCGATCGAGCGCCAGCTTCTGCAGCTGTTCGGCTCGGGCCTCACCCCCGACGACCTCGCCGAAGTGCTCGAAACTGCCGAGGTGAAGAGCGTGAAGGCCGGCGAGCCGATCCTCGAGGAAGGCGCCGAGGGCATCGACATCTTCGTCATCCGCCAGGGCTCGATGGTGGTGGAGAAAGAGATCGGCGGCCGCCCCATCTTCCTCTCCTACCTCCCCGCCGGCTCCTATGTCGGCGAGATGGCGCTCCTCGAGGGCGGCCGCCGCACCGCCACCGTCCGCGCCGCGGTCAAGTCGGAGGTGATCCGGCTCGACGGCGCCGCCTTCCGCCGGCTGCTCGACCGCAAACCCGAGCTGCTCGCCCGGGCGAAGCGGGACATGGCGTCGCGGCAGCAACTGAACGACTTCATCGAGGCCAAGAAGGACGGCTTCGGCGGCGCCGTCGACATGTACAGCTCGGTGGCGAGCTTCCTCGTCGAGAACGGCATCGGCGAGGCGACCGACGTCCTCCTCATCGACGAGACCCTGTGCGTCGGCTGCGACAATTGCGAGCGCGCCTGCGCCGACAGCCACGAGGGCCTCTCCCGCCTCGACCGCGAGGCCGGCAAGACCTACGCCCACCTCCACGTGCCGACCTCGTGCCGCCATTGCGAGCATCCGCACTGCATGGCCGACTGCCCGCCCAACGCCATCCACCGCGGCATCGACGGCGAGGTCTTCATCGACGAGACCTGCATCGGCTGCGGCAATTGCCAGAGGAACTGCCCCTATGGCGTGATCCGGATGGAGAAGGTGCCGCCGAGGAAGCCGCCTCTGCTCGCCTGGCTCCTCGCCGGCCTCGGCCCCGGCCCGGGCGAGCCGTCGAGGAAGTGGATCGACAAAAGAGTCTCCCCCGACACGCCGAAAAAGGCGGTGAAGTGCGACATGTGCGCCGGAATCTCCGGCGGCCCAGCCTGCGTCCGCGCCTGCCCGACCGGCGCCGCGATCCGGGTCGCGCCCGAGCAGTTCCTCACCGTGGCGCGGCTGGAGCGGGAGGGATGACGACAGGCCTGCGCCATCCGAGCCGACTTCCATCCTCGGGGCCGGTCGAAATTTTCAACGCAAAGACGCAAAGACGCAAAGAGCGCGGAGCGCTCCCCCTTGGCCGGGGCTGGCGGCCGACATGGCTTTGCCGGCTGGAGGGCGAGCCGGTCCGCCTCGCGGACTCTTTGCGTCTTTGCGTCTTCGCGTTTGAAAATGAGTTCGCACCGACCAATCGGAAAACCGCTCGATGCCGAGGGGCCTGTTTACGTCCCCTGCGCGCCCACACGATCGTCATCCCGGCGAAGGCCGGGATCCCAGCGGGTGAAAAGCACCTGCGTTCTTCACCCCCGGGGGCCCCAGCCTTCGCTGGGGCGACGTAGATGGCCTCCCGGTCCATCCCCCGCACCGATCTCGGCGCGAGCCACGAAGGCTTCCTTCGCCATCGCCGCTTCCTCTGGCTCAAGGTTGCGCTCGCGCTCTCCGCGCTCGCGCTCCTCGGCTACGCCCTGATCGACGCCCAGCCGCGCCCCAATGGCGGCAGCCCCTACGGCTATGCGCTCGGCACGATCGGGGTCCTGCTCATCCTCTGGCTGACCCTGCTCGGGCTTCGCAAGCGCGCGATGACCCGCGGCCGCTGGTCGCTGAAGGCCTGGACCAGCGCCCATGTCTATCTCGGCCTCTCCCTGGTCGTCATCGCCACCCTCCACACCGGCTTCCAGTTCGGCTGGAACGTCCACACCCTCGCTTACGCGCTGATGATCCTGGTCATCCTTTCCGGCCTCTACGGGATCGTCGCTTATGCCCGGCTTCCGCAGCAGCTCGGCGCCAGCCGCTCGGAGATGACGCGGCCGCAGATGATCGACGCGGTGATGAAGCTCGACCGCCAGCTTCGCACCGCCGCCCAGCCGCTCGGCCATGAGGAGGCCCGGATCGTCCAGCGCTCGCTCGACGAAGACGTCTTCGCCGGCGGCCTCTACCGCCGTCTCTCCGGCCGCCACGACCGCTGCCGGACCGCCCGCGCCCTCGCCGAGACCCGCCGCCGCCTCGCCGCCGCGGCCGGCGAGCAGGCTTCCGCCCTGGAGAGCGTCGCCGCCTTGCTCGAGCGCAAGTCCGCGGCCCTCGCCCGGATCCGCAAGCATCTTCGGATCAAGGCGCTGCTCGAGGTCTGGCTCTACGTCCACGTCCCCGTCACCTTCGCCCTGATCGCCGCGCTCGCCGCCCACATCGTCAGCGTCTTCTTTTACTGGTAGCGGCAAATGGCCTTCCTCATCCGCACCGTCTCCCACAGCGCCGAAGGGCGGGAGATCGTCCGCACCCGCCGCGTCGAAGGCGAGCTTCTGGCCGTCGGCCGCGACCCCGGCTGCGAGATTCACCTCACCGACCTCGCCGTCGCCCTTCGCCACGCCACGATCGAGCGCAAGGAGGGCCGACTCAAGGTCGAGGTGGAGCCGGGCCTGTCGGTCGAGCTCAACGGGCGCAAGGCTTCGGTCGGACTGATCGAGCTGGCCACCGGCGGCGACCTTCTGATCGCCAGCCACGTCCTTCGCTTCATGCCGGTCGCGGCCGGGTCGGACGAGATCGAGGTCGCGGTCGAGCGCACCGGCGAAAGCGAGGTCAAGCTCGACAAGAGCGCCGAGCGGCTGTTCACGCTCGGCGCGGTGATGCCCGGCAAGCGCGCCCTCGCCTGGCTGCTCGCCGGCCTGGTCCTCGCCATCGGCCTCGCCTGGCCGATCAAGGCCTATTACGACCGGCAGCAGAAAGCGGCGACCTTCGCCAGATTCCATGCCGACGAGATCTGGTCGTCGGGCAGCCTCTCTTCCGCCCACGCCGGGCTGAGCGGCAATTGCACCGCCTGCCACGTCAAGCCGTTCGAGGCGGTCCGCGATACCGCCTGCAAGACCTGCCACGACAAGGTCCACGACCATGCCGACCCCTTCCGGCTCGCCCGCGCCCGGCCCGATCTCGGCCGCTGGCGCCGGATCGAGCTCGCCTTCAAGGAGCAATTCGACATTCCGCCGGGCCGCTGCGTCGAATGCCATACCGAGCATGAGGGCAAGAAAGAGATGCCGGTCACGGCGCAGCGCTTCTGCGCCGATTGCCATGGCGATCTGAAGAGGAAGCTCCCCGACACGCCGCTTCTCGATGCCGGCGATTTCGGCCGCGCCCACCCGCAATTCTCGCCCGTCCTGATCGCCGGCTGGAACGGCGAGCGGCCCCAACTCCGGCGGCTGTCGCTGTCCGGTCGGCCGCGGGAGGACAGCGGCCTCAAATTCCCCCACGCTCTGCATCTGTCGCGGACCAGCGGGGTCGCCCAGATGGCCCGGCGGCTGAGCGGCCGCTACGGCTTCGGCCAGGCGCTCGAATGCAAGGACTGCCACGATCCGGCCCCCGACGGGGCCCGCTTCCAGCCGGTCGACATGGAGGAGGATTGCGCCATGTGCCACGATCTCGCCTTCGACCGCAGCGGCGGCACTCTGCGGACCCTGCGCCACGGCGAGCCCGCCCAGGTCGTCGCCGACCTTCGCGACTTCTATCGCGGCCGAGGCCTGCCCCGGCCCTCGGTGCTCGCCCCGGCGGCGCGGCGGCGCCCGGGCGATTCGCCCGACCTTCGCAACCGAATCCAGTTCGCCCGCGGCCCCGGCAGCGCCGAGCGGGCGATCCGGGGAATCTTCTCGCCCGGCGGCGCCTGCTGGGGCTGCCACCAGGTCGAGGCTCCGCCCGCCGGCTCGCTGGACTTCCGCATCCGCCCGGTCGCCTTCCCCCTGCGCTACCTCCACAAGGGCTGGTTCGATCATCGCGCCCACGCCACCCAGAGCTGCTCGAGCTGCCACGCCGCCGAGCGCTCGAGCGCCTCGTCCGACCTGCTGATTCCGGACCTCGGGAGCTGCCGGACCTGTCATGGCGGGGAGGGCAGCTCAAAACCGGTGCCATCCTCCTGCGCAATGTGTCATGATTACCATATGGACGCGGGGGCGCCGTCGATGCTGATCCGCCAGCGGGTGAGGGGCAAGAAGCGCGATACAGCGATCGCGCAGGGGGGTCGCTGATGCTGATCGCCCAGATCACCGACGTCCATCTCGGCTTCGAGCCCGGCAATCCCGACGAGCTCAACCGCAAGCGGCTCGACTGCGCCCTTCGCACCCTTTGCGAGCTGGTGCCCCGGCCGGACCTGCTCCTCGCCACCGGGGATCTCGCCGACACCGGCGACGATTCGGAATCCTATGCCCGCCTGAGGGAGGCGGTGGCGGACCTGCCCTTCCCGGTCTTCTACGCGCTCGGCAACCATGACGGCCGCGACGCCTTCCGCGCCAATTTCCCCGATCTCGCCATGCCGGACGGCTTTCTTCAATATGCGATCGAGGATCGGGACCTGCGCATCCTCGTTCTCGACACGCTCGAAGAGGGCCGCCACGGCGGCAATTTCTGCGAGACCCGCGCCGCCTGGCTGAGCGCCCGCCTCGCCGAGGCCCCGCACCGCCCGACCCTCATCGTCCTCCATCACCCGCCGATCGAAAGCGGCCACAGCTGGATGACGGAGAATCCGCAGGCCGAGTGGGTGAAGAGGCTCGAGTCGATCGTCGCCGCCCAGTCCAACATCGTCGCCATCGTCGCCGGCCACCTCCACCGCCCGGCGGTCACCTCATGGGCGGGGACGACCCTCGCCATCTGCCCCTCCACCGCGCCCCAGGTCGCCCTCGACTTCGCCCCGATCGACCCCGACCGCCCCGACGACCGGGCGATGATCGTCGCCGACCCCCCCTGGTTCGCTATCCACGTCTGGAACGGCGCGACCCTCGTCACCCATTTCGACACGGCCGGCGACCATGATGTGCTGGCGCGCTACGGGCCGGGCCTTCAGCCTTTGGTGCGGCTGCTCGCAGCGGAGAAAGCGGAGGGCTGAAAAATCCTCCCCGGCTTTGCCGGGTGGGGGTTCTGCTGAGTCCGAAGGCCCGCTGTCGTGGGGGCCGGCAGGCCCTGGAAAGAATTTGGTTCGCACAAAGATCACGAAGGCACGAAGGGGCCGTGCGGGTGACGAGCGCGAAGCGCTCCTCTCTGGCGGATATTACAGGGTATCCGGGTTGGAATGGCCTGCGGCGCCGGAGCCGACGCGGACCCTTCGTGCCTTCAAGATCTTTGTGCGAGCCATATTCAACGCGCCGATTCGGCGAGGCGATGGGCGTCCCGGCGTACGCCTTCGAGGCAGTCCTCCGAGGCGCGTTTCGCAACGTCCGTTTCTGCGAACATTGAAGGGACGCCGGGCTCGATTATAGCGGGGCCGTGGACGCCCGCGAATGCCTGACGAACCCTCCGCGAGCCTTCGACGATTTCGAAGTGGCCCTCGACCTGCCGGAAAGGCAAGCGGGTCCACCCGCGGCGCGTTATCTTTTCGCTTGCCGCGGCTGCGCGGGCCGCCGCTTCACGCTGGAGGAGCTTCTGGCCGGCGACTATGGCGCCGGCGGCGTAGAGGCGACCTGCTGCCGATGCGGCCGAACCGCGCCGGTCTTCCAGGCGTCGCGCGACGGCTAGGACGGCCGTCTCGGCAACCTTGACTTCCTGCGGGAGACCACCGGCCGGCGGCGGCTGCGCGATTATGACGAACGGCCGGTCGAAGCCGGCCTCGTCGCCTGCGAAGTAAGCTACTCGATCGACCCGGCCGAACTCGCCTCCCTCGCCGCGAAAGCGGATGTCGCGCCGCAGGATCTGTTCGACGGCTTCGCCATCCTGACGCGCGACGCCGGCCAGGCGGACTGGCGATACGTATGGGATTACGAGTGCGCCTGATCGCGGACAAGTGCGGAGCGCGCAGGCCGGCTGCCGTCTCAGCCTCCCAGCGCCGAGCGTCCCGCCGGCGCTGCAAGCAGGCCGTAGAGCAGGTACAGCTCTCCTGCGGCGAACAGCGATCCGAAGATCGTCTTGTTATGCCTTGCCAGCCAGGCCGGAAGGTAAATGTCGAAATTGTCGGAGCGGTCGGCGGTGTAGCGCGCTGCAATGGTCGTGAGCGGGCAGCGCATCCCGTTGGCGACCAGGATCGACACTTCGACCATGACCAGCGCGCTCAGCCGGAGCGCCCAGTCCAGCCTGCCCATCCAGACGGTGACTGGGAGAGCCAGGATCGCCGAGGCGAAGAGCGCCCAGGCCGCCGAATGAACCAGCCGCACATAGGTCAAGGTGCGGGCCGCAGTCGGAGCGTCCATTTCAAGGGGCGATCTCACCGATCTGTTTCCTCCCGGCATTCCACCGTAGCGCGGAGCGGCGGTGTCGCTCAGCCGGGTCAAGCCTTTCCAGCAAAAACGGGGACAGCATACATTTTTCGAGCGGCGAAGAACGAAGCGCGGGGATCGTTCAAAAAGCTATGCTGTCCCCATTTTCGGCCCGGCAGGCGCCGAATCCCGCACCGAAAAATGTATGCTGTCCCCGTTTTTCCCGTTTTTCGAGCCGTCGTTCCGGCGCCGGGGTCGTGCGGCGGAAGGCGACGGAATCGAGACTCTTCCGGCTCGCCCTATCCGTGTTTGGGATAAGTTTCCCGGGCGGTTACGCCGGGCGTCATGGTCCGTTGCGCGCGACTCGTCTTCCCCGGCTTTCCGCACCACGTGACCCAACGCGGCAACCGCCGGCAACCTACCTTCTTCGAGGAAGGCGACTATGCCTTCTACCGCCATTTGCTGGCGGAAGGCTGCGCCCGGGCGGGGACGAAGATCTGGGCCTGGTGCCTGATGCCGAACCACGTCCATCTCATCCTCGTTCCGAGCCGGGAAGATGGGCTTCGGACCGCGCTCGGCGAAGTCCATCGGCGCTACACGAGGCGGATCAACGAGCGCCAGGCCTGGAAGGGCCATTTGTGGCAGGGCCGCTTCGCGTCCTTCGCGATGGACGAACCGTGGCTGCTCAACTGCGCCCGCTATGTCGAGCTCAACCCGGTCCGGGCGCGGCTGGTCGACCGGCCGGAGCGGTGGCGCTGGTCGAGCGCGGCGGCGCATCTCGGGGCGGCGCGGTATCCCGCCTGCGACGTCGGGCCGCTGCTCGAGCGAGTGCCGGACTGGCGGGCCTGGCTCGGTTCGGGCCTCGACGATCGCGCGCTCGCCACGATCCGCGACCGGGAGCGCACCGGTCTTGCGCTCGGCGACGAAGCCTTTCTCGACCGCCTCGGCGTCCTGGCCGGCCGCGACGTCCGCGCCCGTCCGCGCGGGCGCCCGCGCAAGGCCGTCCCGGAATAGCCCGATCCGCCGCGCCGCCGGGAAGTCCGGCCTCTCCATCGAAAACGGGGACAGCATGGATTTTTCCCGGCGCAGGGACGAAGCCCGTGGCTCTAAAATGCTATGCTGTCCCCGTTTTCTTCCACGACTTAAAACGGGGACAGCATATATTTTTCGAGCGGCGAAGGACGAGGCGCGGGGCCGGATCGTAAGCTATTCTGTCCCCGTTTTCGGGCCGGCTGCCGCTGCATCCCGCCCCCAAAAAATGTATGCTGTCCCCGTTTTTCGCGGCGGCGGAGGGCCGGCTTTCGCCGGGAGGACGCTAGCTTATCCAATCCTCCATCCCGCCCGAATCGTTCACCTTGTACGGCAGCCCGCGCCGGTTGAGGAACAGCCGCTCCATCTCCGCCCGAGTGAACGGCCTCGAGCCGAGCCGCCCGAACACCGCGATCTGGCCGCCCGTCTCGTCCACCGCCCGGTCGCGGTCCAGGCCCTTGGACAGGGCCAGCGCCGGCTTGGGCGTCTTCGCCCAGGCGATGAGGTCGGGCATGGGCTTGGGGGAGAAGCCGTAGAAATTGGGCTGGGTGTCGGGGGCGGTGAGCTGGATCACTTTCAATCCGGCTCGGCCGTCGGCGACGTAGGCGAAGAGGGAGGCGTTGGTCGAGGCGACGATCACGTCCTCGGCGTCGGTCATCCTGCCGCCGAAGGTCGTGCGCTGGTGGATGCGGGGGGCCTCGGGGCGGGTGACGTCGACGATCACCAAGCCGTCCGTCTTCGCCGCGACATAGGCGTAGGTGCGCGCGACATAGACGCGCCGGGCGTCGGCGAGCGGGACGGTTCCGGACGGGACGGGGCGCGGCGAGTCCATCCTCGTCACGTCGAGCAGCTTCAGTCCGTCGGCGTCGGTCACCCATAAATAGCGGAACTGGAGCGCCGAGGCGCGGGCGTCGCGAAGCGGGATGGTGGCGGCGTGGCGCGGGCGCAAGGGGTCGTCGAGGTCGATAACGACGAGGCCGGCGGCGGCGGCGATGTAGGCGTAATGGCCGCCGAGCGTGACGTGCCGCGCTCCGTTCAAGACGCCGCCCTCGTTCCAGGTGAGGGCGCGCCTGAGGAAATTGTTGCGCGGCTCGCGGTCGG
>JBEVDE010000194.1:0-4508 GCA_040514175.1 Allosphingosinicella sp.
AGGCTCCGCCGGCCGCGGTATCTTTATTAGCGATCAGGGAATTGCGCTTCTTCGCGCGCCCCGCGCGAACGGTAAAGGGAAGTCAATTCTTCCCAAGCACCCCCATCGCCCCGGTCACCATCGCCTCGATCCCCGTCGCGATCACCGTCTCGGCTTCGGGCGCCCAATAGGGGCTGTGAAGCGAAGGCAGCTTCGCGGTGTCGCCGCCAGCGGCGTCCCATTTCGCCCGGGGAACGCCGCCGACCCAGAAGATCAGGCTCTCGATGCTCTCGTCGGCGAGGTGGTAGCGGCCGAAATCCTCGCCGACCATCGGCGGCGGCACCACCCGCACCCGCTCCGCGCCGAAGCGGGCGCGGAACAGCGAAGCGGTGTCGGCGCTCAATTTCTCGGTGTTGATCGCCGCCGGCGTGAACTCGCCTTCCCGGATCGTCACCACCGGCATCCTGTCCTCCGGAACGCCGGCCGCGATCGCTTCGCCGCGGGCGATGCGCTGGATACCGTCGAGCAGGGCGCGGCGCGTCTTCTGGTTGTAGCTGCGCACGGTCAGGAGCAGCTTCGCCTCGTCGGAGATGATGTTGTGCTTGGTGCCGGCCTGGAAGCTGCCGACCGTCACCACGGCGGCGTCCTGCGGGTCGAGCTCGCGGCTGACCAGGGTCTGAAGAGTGCCGACGATCCGGGCGGCGAGCACGATCGGGTCGCGCGTGTTCTGGGGCACCGCGCCGTGGCCGCCGACGCCTTTCACGGCGATGTCGACGCTGTCGACATTGGCGAAGGCCGGGCCGACGGTGATGCCGAGCACGCCGGCCGGAAGCGAGGCGCTGTCGTGCCAGGCCAAGGCGTGGGTCGGCTTGGGGAAGCGGGTGAAGAGGCCGTCGTCGAGCATCGCTCTGGCGCCCTCGCCGGTCTCCTCGGCGGGCTGGAGGATCATCACCAGGGTCCCGGACCATTGTCCCTTCATCGCCGCCAGCCGCCGGGCGGTGCCGAGCCAGCCGGTCATATGGGTGTCGTGGCCGCAGGCGTGCATCACGCCGCTCTCGGTGCCGGCGACGCTCTTCGCCTTGACCGTGCTGGCGAAGGGCAGGCCGGTCTGCTCGACGACCGGGAGCGCGTCCATGTCGGCGCGCATCAGAAGCACCGGACCCGGGCCGTTCTTCATCACCGCAACGACCCCGGTCCTGCCGACTCCGGTGGTGACCTCGAAGCCGAGCTTCTTCGCCTCGGCGGCGAGCCGGGCCGAGGTCTTCAGCTCCTGCATCGACAGCTCGGGAGCGGCGTGGAGCTCGCGATAAAGGGTCATCAGCGACGGCATGTCCTGCCGCACCTGGTCGGCGAGCGGGTCGGCCGCCGCCGGCGCCGCGAAGGCGAGCAGGGCGAGAAAGGGGAGGTGGCGCATGGCCTTGGTTTAACGCGATTCGCGGGCCGGTCGAGCCGCTAAAAATCCTCCCCCGCCTTTGCGGGGGAGGGGGACCAGGCGCAGCCTGGTGGAGGGGCCTTGCCGAGTCCGAAGAACCCCTCCACCGCGCTTTGCGCGGTCCCCCTCCCCGACAAATGTCGGGGAGGATTTCGCCAGGTCATTCCTTGGGTACGAGCTCGAGCACGTCGAGCGTGGATTCGAAGGCGGGGTAGGGGAAAGCGAGCCGCCAGCGGCGCTCGCCGATCCGCTCCAATAGGCCGATCATGTCGCGCTGCCGGTCGTGGCCGTAGCGCAATATGCCCTGCTCGTCGCCGAGCTGGAGGGTGCCGAGAAAGACGAGGCGCCGGTCGCCGTCGGCGAACAGCCGGCCGACCGGGCGCTGCGAGCCGGTCAGCTTGACGAAGTCCATCGGCCCCCCTGCGCCGGCCGAGATACGGCAGTCGAAATAGGGGTAAGAGACGTAATCGAGCAGGCCTTCGCCCTGGCTGCCCACCTTCAGCACCCGGCAGCGATAATCGCCGGCCGGCGGAGCGGCGCCCCGAAGCGCCGAATCGGGCTCGAGCAGGACGCCTTCGCGGTCGATCTCGGCCGAGTGACCGCCGGCCCGGGCCTTGGCGACCGCCCGGACCCAGGCGGTCCGCCACTTGCGCGCCCGATCGAGGTCATGATCGGTGGCGACCTCCCGCCATCCCGCCGCCGCCGGCACCGCCGCGGCCGGCCCGGCCTCGTTCGCGGCGCAGGCGGGCAGGGAGAGGAGCGGGGCGAGGAAGGGGAGGAGACGCTTCATGCGCGGACCATAGGGGCGCTTCGCCCGTTCGATCAATGCAGCCTGTTCGGATGATCGTCATCCCGGACCTGATCCGGGATCCAGGAACACCGGTGTGGCCGATCGGACGGGACGGTGTTCATGGGTCCCGGCTTTCGCCGGGATGACGGCTACTCTCCGGGAGCCGGCACAGGTCCACCCACCGCTTCCCCACCAGCGCGAACAGCCGCTCGGGGGTCACCTCGACGGAGCTGTTGAGCGATCCCGCCGCCGGATAGACGAGGTCGAAATCCCTGAGCGAGACGTCGCAATAGACGGGCAAGGCCGTCGCCAGGCCGAACGGGCAGACTCCGCCGACCGGGTGGCCGGTGAGGGCCAGGGTCTCCTCCGGCCCGAGCATCCGCGGTCGGGCCGAGAACTCGGCCTTGGTCTTGCCGTTGTCGAGGCGGGCATCGCCGCGGGCGACGAGCAGGAAGACATTGTCGCGGACCCGCACGGCGAGCGTCTTGGCGATCCGGCCCGGCTCGACCCCGAGCGCCCGGGCCGCGGTTTCGACCGTGGCGGTGCTCTGGGCCACCTCGATGAGCGGCAGATCGGGGGCGTGCCCGGCGAGCCAGGCACGGACGGACTCGAGGCTCATCCGCTCACTCGCCGATCAGGTGGAGCGCGAGGCTGCGCCGGTGCGGGCGGCGGCGGTGCTCGAACAGATAGAGGCCCTGCCAGGTACCGAGCGCGAGCTCGCCGCCGGTCAGGGGAATGGCGAGCTGGACCTGGGTGAGGAGGGTGCGCAGGTGCGCGGGCATGTCGTCGGGCCCCTCGTCGCGATGGGCGTAAGCGGACGGATCTTCCGGGGCCAGCCGGGCGACCCAGGCCTCGATGTCGGAACGGACCTCGGGCGCGGCATTCTCCTGGATGAGGAGCGACGCCGAGGTGTGGCGGCAGAAGAGGGTGAGAAGGCCTTCGGTCATGCCCTGGGCGTCGGTCCAGGCGGCGACCTCGCGGGTGATTTCGAGCAGGCCCTGGCGGGAGGTGTGGAAGTCGAGGATGCCGGTGGCTTGGCGCATGGTGCAGCCTTATCCTCCCCATCGCGAGATGGGGAGGGGGACCATGCGAAGCATGGTGGAGGGGTAAGTGCGTAGGCCTACTCCAGCTACCCCTCCACCAAGCTACGCGTGGTCATCCTCCCCATGCTTTGCATGGGGAGGATGACGCGCTATCGCCCATTGCAAGGGAGAGCCGACGTTTCCGAGGACAAGAACTCCAACCTGATGTGGGGCGGCCGCTTCGCCGGCGGGCCGGCGGCG
Source organism: Allosphingosinicella sp. (assembly GCA_040514175.1). GTDB lineage: Bacteria > Pseudomonadota > Alphaproteobacteria > Sphingomonadales > Sphingomonadaceae > Allosphingosinicella. The sequence goes on from JBEVDE010000194.1 coordinate 3,485, forward strand.
CTGATGCGCGAGATCAACGCGTCGATCGGCTTCGACAAGAGGCTGTGGCGCGAGGACATCGCCGCCTCGCTCGCCCATGTCGCGATGCTCGAGACGCAGGGCATCGTCGGCGAGGCCGACGCCTCGGCCATCGCCGAGGGGCTGGAGCGGATCGAGGACGAATATGCCCGGATCGGGATCAAGGAGGATCCGGCGCTCGAGGACATCCACATGCATGTCGAGGCCCGGCTCGCCGAGCTGATCGGCGCGCCCGCCGGCCGCCTCCACACCGCCCGCTCGCGCAACGATCAGGTCGCGACCGACTTCCGGCTCTGGGTCCGGGGCGCGGCCGACGAGGCCGACGACGCGCTCGCCGCCTTCCAGCGGGTCCTCGTCGCCCGCGCCGGCGAGCATGCCGAGACGGTGATGCCCGGCTTCACCCATTTGCAATCCGCCCAGCCGGTCACCCTCGGCCATCATCTCATGGCCTATTACGAGATGCTGGCGCGCGATCGCTCGCGCTTCGCCGCCGCCCGCGAGCGCCTCAACGAATGTCCGCTCGGCGCCGCGGCCCTCGCCGGCACCGGCTTTCCCATCGACCGCGACGCCACCGCCGCCGCTCTGGGCTTCGACCGGCCCTGCGCCAACTCGCTCGACGCCGTCTCGGATCGCGACTTCGCGCTCGATTATCTGATGGCGGCGACCTTGTGCGCGCTCCATCTGTCGCGCCTCGCCGAGGAGCTGATCGTCTGGGCGAGCCAGCCCTTCGGCTTCGTTGCGCTGCCCGACGCGTTCAGCACCGGCTCGTCGATCATGCCGCAGAAGCGAAATCCCGACGCCGCCGAGCTGGTCCGTGGCCATTCGGGCCGGATCGCCGGCGCCATGGTCGCCCTGGTCATGACGATGAAGGGCCTGCCGCTCGCTTATTCCAAGGACATGCAGGACGACAAGCCGCCGGTCTTCGAGGCCCACGACCTCCTCCTCCTGTCGCTCCAGGCGCTCGCCGGAATGGCCGAGACGACCCGCTTCGACCCGGCCCGGATGC
>JBEVDE010000250.1:0-6278 GCA_040514175.1 Allosphingosinicella sp.
CGTCGCCGATCGCCTCGCGAACAGGCCCGATCTGGTCGATGGGCGCGGGAGCGCCGTCCAGCTGGCGTCCGCCATGATTGGAGACCATGATGCCGGTAGCGCCCGAGGCGACGGCCCGTCTGGCGTCTTCGGGCGTCATCACGCCTTTGACGGCAAGTGGGCCGCCCCACTCGGCGGCAAGCCATTCGACGTCGCGCCAGGTCACGGCCCGGTCGAATTGCCCACCGATATAGTCGAAGAGGCTCATCGGCCCGGCCGCCAGCGCATCGACCTTGTGACTGACGTTGGCGAGGTCGAATTTGGAGCCGGTGAGCGCGGGCAATGACCATCCGGGGTGAAGCGCGAAGCTCAGCATCGATTGCAGGGTCAGGCGGGGCGGAAGCGACAGGCCGTTCACCCGGTCGCGTTCGCGATTGCCGGCTATTGGGGTGTCGACGGTCAGCGCCAGCCCGTGGAATCCGGCCTCCTTGCAGCGCGCCACGAATTCGTGGGTGAGTCCGCGATCCTTGAAGATGTAGATTTGAAACACCTTGGGGCCGCCGAACGCCTCCGCAAGCGCTTCGAGCCGGGTCGTCCCCATCGTGGACAGGCTGTAGAGCAGACCATGGCTGGCCGCCGCGCGCGCCACCGCCAGCTCGGCCTGGCCGTGGAACATGCGGGTAAGCCCGGTCGGCGCGAGCATCAGGGGCCATGCGATCCGCTCGCCGAACAATTTCGTCCCGGTCCCGATCCGCGACACGTCGTTCAACACGTCGGGCACCAGCTCGTACTCAGCGAACGCCGATACGTTGCGCCTGAGCGTCACCTCGTCATCGGCGCCGCCGTCGATATAGTCGAAGATCGGGCGTGGCAGCCGCCGGCGGGCCAGCGCGCGCAGGTCGGCGATGTTGTTGGCGCGCCGCAAGGCCCTCATCGCGTCGCTCCCCCCGGTGACAAGGTTCGCTCCCTCCGTGTGCGTGGACAGGATGGCCCGCTCGTCGGTGATCGCTGCGCAAACACGCTCACCTCTTAGCGGTCCCGGCCTGGCCTTGAACAGCCACACCAGGGCCTGTCAGCTTTGGCGGATCGCGACCCTCAAAGCGGTCAGTCAGCGCACGGCCGAGATCCGCCATTCAACCTGCTGGAAGCCGGAAATCGATCCGCTCCGGTCCTATCGTTGAACGATAGGAAAACTCCTACCAGATCCCTTTGATCGGGAGTGACCAGAGGGAGCGAGGGGTCGTGGACGAGGGGAGCGGGAGCAGGCGGCGGCCGTATCGGCGGCTGACGGAGGAGGAGAGGGCGCGGTTTCTGGCGGTGCTGGGGGAAACCGGGAACAGGAAGGCGGCGGCGGCGGCGATTGGGGTGGAGCCGCGGCTGATGGACCAAAGGCGGGAATATGATCCCGAGCTGGACCGGGCGTGGGCGGCGGCGGTCGAGGCGGCGCATCGCGGGCTTTCGGGCGCGACGGGGCCTTTCGACTGCCCGCAGGCAGGCAAGCTCAACATGATCAAGCGCGGCAAGAGGGGGCGGCTGCAGCTCGTCTCGAGCGGCGAGGACCGCTGGAACGCGGCGGTGGAGCGGCGCTTCCTCGAGGCCCTGCGGGCGTGCGGAAGCGTCCGGGGCGCGGCCCGGGCGGTCGGCTTTTGCGAGGGCACGATCTGGGATCGCCGGCGCAAATGGCCGGCCTTCGCCGCGGCCCTGGAGACCCTGCTCGACGAGGCCGAGCTGACGCTCGAATTCCGGCTCGCAAGCCTGGGCAGCAACGTCCTTCCGGCGGGCGACGAGGCGGGGGCCGGGGAAAGCGCGGCCGCGCCGGTGGAAAGCGCGGCCTTCGACCCGGATTTCGCGATGCGCTTCCTCAAGTGGCGCGAGGAGAAGAGGCGCGGGCGGGGCCGCTGGGCGCCGCGCGCGAAGCCGCCGTCGATCGAGCAGGTGACCGAGAAGATCGTCCGGCGGGTGATGGCGATCAAGCGGCATCGGGAGCGGGGAGGGGGCAAGTGACTGGCCGGCGGACGGGCCCTGCCCTCACCCTGGCGCTTCGCGCCTGTCCCTCTCCCCTGGAGGGAGAGGGAGAGAAAGGGTGAGCGCGCGTGCCCGGCTTGCGGCGGAGGCGCTGGAGGGGTTGGCGGAGGAGGAGGAGATACGGCTGGCGGTGCGGTCGCTGACCGCGGAGGAAAGGCTCGTTCTCGACACCGACTGGCCGAGCTGGGCGCATTCCGGCCAGATGCCGCCGGAAGACGAGTGGCGCGTGTGGGTGCTGCTCGCCGGGCGCGGCTTCGGCAAGACGCGGGCGGGCGCGGAATGGGTGTCGGCCTTCGCCAGGGCCAATCCGGACGCGGCGATCGCCCTCGTCGGCGCCAATCCGGAGGAAGCCCGGGCGGTGATGGTCGAGGGCCGATCGGGGCTGCTCGCGGTCGCCCGGGAAGGCGAGCGGGACCGGATGCGCTGGGAGCCGAGCCGGAAGCGGCTCATCTTCGCCAGCGGGGCCGAGGCGTTCGTCTATTCGGCGGCCAATCCGGAGAGCCTGCGCGGGCCCGAGCATCATATCGCCTGGTGCGACGAGCTCGCCAAATGGCGCCGCGGGCAGGCGGCGTGGGACAATCTGCGCCTCGGGCTGCGCCTGGGGGCGAAGCCGCGGGCGCTCGTGACGACGACTCCGCGGCCGGTGCCGGTGCTGAAGCGCCTGCTCGCGCTCGACGGGACGATCCTGACCGGCGGAGCGACCCGGGCCAACCCGCATTTGCCGGACGACTTCATCGCCGCGGTCGAATCGGCCCACAAGGGCACGAGGTTCGGACGGCAGGAGCTGGACGGGGCGCTGCTCGACGACATCGAGGGCGCCTTGTGGACTCGCGACCTGATCGAGAAATCGCGGATCTCTACGGTCGCCGGCGACGGCCGCTATCGCCGGGTGGTCGTCGGCGTCGATCCCCCCGCGACCCAGTCGGGAACGTGCGGAATTATCGTCTGCGGCGTCGCCGAGGACGGCCTCGTCCATGTGCTCGCCGATTGCTCGGCGGGCGGGCTCAGTCCGGAAGCCTGGGCGGCGAGAGCGGCCCGGGCCGCGCGGAGCTGGGGCGCGCACCGGGTGGTGGCGGAGCGGAACAACGGGGGCGAGATGGTGACGGCGGTGCTTCGGGTCGCGGATTCGGGGCTTCCGGTCACCCTGGTTCATGCCAAGGACGGCAAGCAGACCCGGGCCGAGCCGGTCGCGGTGCTGTTCGAGGCCGGCCGAGCGAAATTCGCCGGCGCCTTTCCGGAGCTCGAGGACGAGCTCGCCGGCTTCACGCCGGCGGGATGGCGGGGCAACGGGGCCAGCCCCGACCGGGCGGACGCGATGGTCTGGGCCATGACCGAGCTCGCGGTGAAACCGCAAAGGGCGGAGCCGCGCGTGCGGAGGCTCTAGCGTCCGGAAAAAGGGGGACAGCATATATTTTCCGGGCTCGATCGGAGCCCGAGCCGGGCGGATTCACTTCGAAAAATGTATACTGTCCCCGTTTTTCTCTGCTCCATTGGAGCGAACCTACGGCCTCGGTGCCGGTCGATTTTTCAACGCAAAGACGCAAAGACGCAAAGAGCGCGGAGCGCTCCTCCTTCGCTTCGGCTGACGGAGGACTCGGCTTCGCTGGATCGACCGGCTTTCGTCCGCTTCGCGGAATCTTTGCGCCTTTGCGCCTATGCGTTCCAAAATGCGCTCGCTCGGATTGTGATACGGCACGCCGGATGCATTGAGAATGAGAGCGCAGGCTATTAAACGCAGGGAGCGCCCCCCAACGCTCTTGCGAGCCCAGGTCCCGAGCAGGTCAACCGTTTCCAATGGAATCCCTGATGCCCAGCCCCCTTGCCGCCCAGGACCAGAAACAGCGCATGATATTGCAGGCGTGGATCGCGATCGCCTCGATCCTGCTGTGGCAGACCGCGATCGGCAGCCTCCTGCTCTATCCTTTCACGATCCTGGCGACCTGGTTTCATGAAATGGGCCACGGCGTCGCGGCGATGCTCGCCGGCCGGGGGTTCGAACGCCTGCTGATCTTCGCTGACGGCTCGGGCGTCGCTCACTCGCTTCGCCCCGGCGACGGGTACAGGGTGACCGATGCGCTCGTCGCGGCGAGCGGGCCGCTCGGGCCGGCGGTCGCGGGCGCGCTGCTGATCGTCTGCTCGCGCTCTTCCACCGCCACGCGCACCGCTTTGGCGGTGCTGGGCGTCGCGCTGGTCGTGTCCACCCTGATCTGGGTGCGGTCGTCGACCGGCTGGCTGGTTCTCCCGGCGCTGGGGCTGGCGATCGCCGGGCTGGCGCTGCTCGGATCCTTGCCCTGGCGGAGCTTCGTCATCCAGCTCCTCGGCGTCCAGGCGTGCATCAGCGTGTGGCAACAGTTCGGCTATCTGTTCAGCCCGGGCGGCATGGTCGACGGCCAGCTTCAGCGATCGGACACGGGCGCCATCGCGGATGTATTGCTTCTGCCCTACTGGTTCTGGGGCGCGGCGATCAGCGCGATCATCCTGGCCTTGCTCTGGGGCAGCTTCAGGCTCGCCTTCCGGCGCTGAGGCCGGCGCGAGGCGCTCGCCCGGTCCGGCCGGCGAACGAAATCGGCGGCGCTGAAAATGCTTTGGTACCCAAAAGCTTAGGGGGGCGTTCTCGAGGCTCAACCAGATCGAGGACGAACATGGCACGCAAGAGCGACAGGGGCGATACGGGCAAGATCAAGGGCCAGACCAGAAAGAAGGTCCCCGCCGATCTGCCGAAGGATGCGGATCTCCCCACTCATTATGACGAGCCGCGCGGGGCCGGCGGCGAGACCCATCAGTCGACGAGCGATCCGGCTCTGACGATGACCAGCCAGCAGGGCATCCCCGTGTCCGACGGCCAGAACAGCCTTCGCATCGGCGCCCGCGGACCGACCCTGCTGGAGGATTTCCAGCTCCGCGAGAAGATCTTTCATTGCGACCATGAGCGCAGTCCCGAGCGCGTCGTCCACGCCCGGGGCTACGGCGCCCGGGGCTATTTCGAGCTCACCAGGTCGCTCGCCGAATATACGCGCGCCGATATCCTCTCGACGGTCGGTCGCAGGACCGAGGCCTTCGTCCGCTTCTCGACCGTCGCGGGCCGGGCCGGATCGCGCGACCTCGCCCGCGACGTTCGCGGCTTCGCGGTCAAGATGTACACGCGCGAGGGCAATTGGGACCTGGTCGGCAACAACATCCCCGTCTTCTTCATCCAGGACGCGATAAAGTTCCCGGATCTGGTCCATGCCGCCAAGGAGGAGCCCGACCGCGCCTTTCCGCAGGCGGCGACCGCGCACGACAATTTCTGGGACTTCGCCAGCCTGACTCCGGAGGCCTGGCACATGATCATGTGGACCATGTCGGACCGCGCCCTCCCGCGCTCGTTCCGGACGATGGAAGGCTTCGGGGTGCACAGCTTCCGGCTGATCGACGCCGAGGGCGCCTCGACCTTCGTCAAATTCCACTGGAAGCCCAAGCAGGGCCTCCAGTCGGTCCTGTGGAACGAGGCGGTCAAGATCAGCGGCGCCGATCCCGATTTCCACAGGCGCGACCTTTGGGAGGCGATCGAATCCGGCGACTTTCCGGAATGGGAGCTCGGCGTCCAGCTGTTCGACGACGAGATCGCCGCCAAGCTGCCCTTCGACCATCTCGACGCGACCAAGCTCATTCCCGAGGAGCTGGTGCCGGTGCGGATCGTCGGCCGGCTGGTGCTCGACAGCAACGTCGACAATTTCTTCGCGGAGACCGAGCAGGTCGCCTTCTGCACGCAGAACGTTCCGCCGGGGATCGACTTCAGCGACGACCCTTTGCTCCACGGCCGCAACTTTTCCTATCTCGACACGCAGCTGAAACGGCTCGGCGGCCCGAACTTCACCCATATTCCGGTCAATGCGCCCCGCTGCCCCGTCATGAACTTCCAGCAGGACGGCCACATGGCGATGACCAACCCCAAGGGGCGGGTCAACTACGAGCCGAACAGCTGGGGCGCCGACGGTGGGCCGCGCGAGAACCCGGAGCTGGGCTTCACCAGCTTCCCTGCCGAGGAGGGTGGCCCGAAGCGGCGCCTGCGGGCGGCGAGCTTCGCCGACCACTACAGCCAGGCGCGGCAGTTCTTCATCAGCCAGTCGCTGATCGAGCAACGGCACATCGGCGATGCGATCACGTTCGAGCTCAGCAAGGTCGAGCGGCCGGCGATCCGCGAGCGGGTGTTGAGCCACCTGATCAACATCGACAAGGACCTGGCGCAGAGCGTGGCCGACGGCCTCGGTCTCGCCAGCCTGCCGAAGGCGGCG
>JBEVDE010000308.1:0-9143 GCA_040514175.1 Allosphingosinicella sp.
GTGCGAGACTTACAAACTCACAGAGTTGGCGACACCGTCACACCTGTGGCCTTAAGGACGGTACTTGCAGCGGAGCTCAGGGAAGCCGGGTATCAGGACGTACTGGAGTACGATCCACTCGCGGGCTTCAGCACCGCTCAGAGAGGATCCGAGCCCTCCTCGTCACCGTCGCTCTTAGGGCGGGTTGGCTTGCCTGAAACAGGACCGGCGCCCGCGGGGCTAGATTTGTTCTCAACAGTTCTGGAGCGACTCGTAGAGCTGGACGGACCGCCGGCGGCACTCATCGTTGATTTCGCTTCGCGCCTCGTTGTCCGGGGGGATGCGCTATCGCCGGCGGAGCATCAGCTTTTCACTCGAGCCCTTGTCCTTAGTCAGACTGCTCGCGCCAAGCCCGCAGGTCCTGACCGGACCCCGTTATTCAATACCGTGATATGGATCGTCGATAAGGAGGGCGACCTTCCTGATTGGTTGACGATCGATAATCCTCGAATCAGGCACATTCCTGTCCCGAGCCCGGATCGAGCGGCTCGCCGATCTGTGGCTCCATCACTGGTACGAAGCCTACCCGAGGCGCGAGGAGCCAATGGAGACGCCCTCCACGCCTGTGAGAATACGCTGGTGGACGGCACGGAAGGGCTGCTTCTTATGGACCTGAGCGCGATCACACAGCTCGCCCGGTCGGAGGCCGTTCCCTTCTCTCGAATCGGGGATGCGGTGCGCCGCTACAAGGTCGGAGTCACGGACGATGCGTGGCGCAAGATCGAGCGTCGGACCATCCAGGGCGGAGAGGAGGCGGTCGGCCGGAGGGTCATCGGGCAAGATCACGCCATCACTCATATGCTCGATATCGTGAAGCGCGCGGCGACAGGCCTTGGCGGCGGAGGCGGAAGCCGTCCTCGGGGAGTCGCATTCCTTGCCGGCCCGACGGGGGTGGGGAAGACGGAGCTGGCCAAGGCGGTCACCGAGCTGCTGTTCGGCGACGAGACCGCCTACATCAGGTTCGACATGTCCGAGTTCAGCGCGGAACATGCCGATCAGCGGCTGATCGGCGCGCCGCCCGGCTATGTCGGCTATGACGTCGGTGGCGAGCTGACCAATGCCATCCGGGAAAAACCATTCAGCGTCGTCCTATTCGACGAGATCGAAAAGGCGCATCCGCGCATCCTCGACAAGTTCCTGCAGGTGCTTGACGACGGCGTTCTGACCTCCGGGCGCGGCGACAGGGTCTATTTCTCGGAAGCCCTGATAATTTTCACGTCGAACCTCGGCATCTACACCGAAGGCGCGGGCGGCGAGCGGGTGGCGAACGTCACTCCCGACCAGCCCTTCCAGGACGTCAAAGCCCGGGTGCGGGGCGCGATCGAAGCTCATTTCAAGCTCGTGCTCAACCGGCCCGAGATCCTCAACCGGTTCGGCGAAAACATCATCGTCTTCGATTTTATCCGCCCGGCCGTGGCCGACCGGATTTTCGACGGCATGGTAGAGCGCATCATCACCGACGCCGAGGGCGCCGGCTACCGGGTCGCCCTCGCTGCCGAAGCGCGCGAAGAATTGAGAAGGCTGTGCACCTCCGACCTGTCGAACGGCGGCCGGGGTATCCGCAATCAGCTGGAGGCGCATTTGGTAAACCCGCTGGCCCGCGCATTGTTCGACAGCGAGGTCAAAACGGGCGTCGTCATCTCTGAGGTCATCACCGAGGGCGTGAACACGGCCGTTCGCCTGGAGGAGGCCTGAAATGACAGCGATCGCAATCTCGCGGCTGCATTTCCCGGTCCGGTCGCTCGGGCCCGGGGCTCGGATCGGAATCTGGTTCCAGGGATGCTCGATCGGCTGTGCAGGGTGCATTTCGCCGGACACCTGGGCGACGGGGACAGGCGAGACGACAGTCGCACATATCCTTGACCAACTGTTCGCCTGGGCCGAGTCGGCAGCCGGCCTCACCGTGTCCGGCGGCGAGCCGCTAGATCAGCCCGAGGCTCTCGCGGGGCTCCTGGCCGGCTGGCGCAAATTGTCTGATAGCCCCGTGCTTCTGTTCACCGGGTATCGCTGGGCGGTCGCTGAATCATGGTTCGCTCGGCACCCGGGCCTCGTCGATGCTGTCATCGCCGGTCCCTATGTGCGGACCGCCGGGGCGACCCTAGCGATGAGGGGAAGCGACAACCAGACCCTGCACATATTGTCCGAGCGGGGAGACGGCTTCCGGCAGTTCAATCGGGAGAAGACTCCCCAGGATCGTCACCTCGACGTGATGTTCGACGACGACGGCACGGTTTGGCTTGCCGGGATCCCGGGGAGGCAGGACTTCGAGCGGCTGCGCGAGATCCTCGCGCAGGGCGGGCACAGCCTGGTGATGGCGCCCGAGACCCAGGGATCTGGGTCATGATGCGCTTTTGCCCGAACTGCCAGACCGAGCGGACCCTGGATGAACTCTTCTGCGAAGGGGAGATCGACGGAACTCCTTGCGACTGGCCACTCTCGGACGTGGCCATCCGAGAGCCCGGCTGGCGTCCTCCGGCGCTTGCCGTCCAGCCGGTTGAGGCTTCGACCGAACGGACCTGTCCCAACGGGCATCCTGCGGCGCCGGGCGACCTTCTTTGTGAAACGTGCGGAGCCGATCTCGACGAGGACCAGGCGCCCCCGCCCGAGCTTGCGGCCGATGAGCCGACGGTCATTGCCGGCTGGCGGATCGAACGGCAGCTGCCTTCATCGACGCAGACGCGCGAACGCTACATCGCTGTCCGGGAAGTGGACGGCCGGACGGCATTGCTGACGGTATACACCCTCGGCAATGAGCCGGATCCGGAAGTCTATGATGCGCTTCGAATCCTCTCCCGGGATCACGTCCCGGAGTTGATCGAGACGGGGCGGTGGGGCGATCGGGCCTTCGAGGTAAGCGAAGAGCTTCGCGGCGGGACGCTCGCAGAGATCGGCCTTATCGCGAGCGATCTCGAAGCGGTGACCGAGGTCGTCCGCGAGATCGCAGGTGCCCTGCAAGCCTTCAGCGAGCTCGGGCTGCGCCATCGCGATTTGCGTCCGGCGGCTGTGCTCGTCCGGGCGCGGCAGCCGCTCGACCTCGTCATCACCAGCTTCGGCTCGGCCCGCCTTTCCGAATTCGATCTCGACATCGTCTCTCCCCTCGAGACCACCCGATACACGGCGCCGGAAGCGATCGCCGGAGGCGTCGCGGCGGCGAGCGACTGGTGGAGCCTCGGCATCCTCCTCCTCGAGCAGATCACCCGTGGGGCCTGCTTCGAAGGCGTGAACGATCAGGCTTTCCTGATCCACGTGCTCACCAACGGGGCGCCTATCCCGGATGGTCTGGATCCGCGGCTCGAGCTGCTCCTTCGCGGCTTGCTGACCGTCGACCGCCGCGAAAGGTGGTGCTGGCCCCAGGTCCAGCAATGGCTGGATGGGGAGACTCCGCCGGTGTCGTCGCTTCGCCAGGTGGATGACGGCGAGCAGGGCCGGCGCAGCATCCGACTGGGAGGACAGGCCTACAGAAGCGCTCCGGCATTCGCTCTCGCGGCGGCCGATGCGGCCAGATGGGACGAAGCGCGGCAGCTACTCCTGATGGGCGCCCTCCAGACCTGGGCCGAGGAAGCGGAGTTGGGGGAGGGGTTGCAGGCCGAGTTGCGCTCGATTGCAAGGCACGAGCATGTGTCGGACGACCTGCGTCTTGCTCTGGCCTTGAAGGAGCTGAATCCGGCGCTCCCGCTCGTAGCCCGCGGCGAAATCGTAAGTCCCGGCTGGCTCTTGGACCATCCGGACGAAGGCTATCCTCTGATCACGGGCCCCGTGCCGGACCTTCTGCAGCGAAAGGATGCGGAGCCTTGGCTTTCGCGCCTCAAGGCTCGGGCTGCGCAGGTCCGGGAGCGGGCGGAACAGCTTGCCGTGACGCTGAACGAGGACGAATTTCGGGTCCATGTCCTGTCGACGTCGAGAAGCCGACTGGCGGCGATGTGGGCGGACCGTCGCCGCCTCTTGCCCGATACGGACCATCCGGGCTTGGTCGCCATTCTGGACCGACGCCAAGCGGCGGATGAGGATTACATCCTCCTCTTGAGCGCCGACGTCGGCCAGTTCCGCACGGTCGAGGCCATAGTCGCCGAAGCGGCCGAAGTGGCTGCGCGCGCCGGTGTGGGAGAGTTTTCCGCCGAGGCTGCCGCCGATTGGCTGCAGAAGCCGCGGCGCGAGATGTACGCCGCCATTGAGAAGCGGCTGGAGGGCTTTGCCCGATCTGGCCGGGACCGGGTCGATGAGTGGGCGGATCAGTTCCGCCTGGAGCGGCGTCTGCCGGTCGGACGCGCGCTGGCGCTTCTCGCCGTGCCGGAGCAGGAATGGCGGGAGCCTCCGAGGCAAGCCTATATCGCCGCGCTTCTCGAATTCTTCGCCAAGCGCGTGACGGGGGCCGTCATGCGGGGCCCGCTGACTCGGCTGGTCATCGGAAAGACGACCGCCCGGCTGGATTTGACGGAGCTCGGCAGCCAGCGCCGCTCCGCCGGCTCGGTGCTGGATCATCTGCTTTTGCGCAACGGCCAGCCGATCGACCTGGATCCGGCCGCCCTGACGGCCGATCCGCGGGTCGAGCGGCGGGTCCGCACGCTCTTCAGCCACGCGACCCTCTACCGGCGCGACACCGGCATCGACGGGCTTTATCTCGGATTTCCCTTCCTCCTGATGCAGGAGGCCAAGGCGACAACCCGCCCGCGCATTGCCCCGGTGCTCCTGTGGCCCATCAAGCTGAACCCCGAAGTCGGCGGCCGCGGGCGCGTATCCGTCGCCTTCGACACGGCGCGTGAGGAGGTCAGGCTCAATCCGGCCTTCGAGGTGCTCCTCGGCCCGGAGGGCTCCATGCGCTGGCTCGAGGCGGCCCGCGAGATGCTCGGCCGCGCGAGCCTCTCCGCGAGCGACGTGATGGACGCGATGTCGGAGCTGGCGCGGGTCCAGTCCCGCACATTGGGCGCGATGCCTTCCAAGGACCTGAACGTTCGAGTCGGCGACGATCAGCTCGCCTGCTCTGCGGCGCTTTTCCACCTCGCCTATTTCGGCCAGGCGGTCATGGAGGACCTGAGGAACCTGAAGGGCATTCCGCCGGCCGGAACCGGCCTGGAGACGGCGCTCCGGGTCACCGGGCCGGTCGAGCGGGCGAGGGCGCCGAGAGGCAAGGAGATCGATCGCTTCTTCACCGCTGCGAGCGATCCTTCGCAGGAGGCCGCCGTCCTCGAAGCCCGCGCCGGCCGGGGGCTCCTCGTCGAGGGGCCGCCGGGAACAGGCAAGAGCCAGACCATCGTCAACATGGTTTCCGACGCCATCGGCCGGGGCCAGAGCCTTTTAGTGGTCTGCCAGAAGCAAGCGGCGCTGGAGGTCGTCCATAAACGCTTGGTGGCCGAGGGCCTCGGCGACCGGATCGTCATGATCAACGACGTCAACAAGGACCGCGGGCCGGTCATCAGGGCGATCCGGCAGCAGGTCGAAGCGTTTTTCCAGCGTCGCGATGCCGGACTTGCGTGGCGGCAGCAGCGTCAACAGCTGGCCTCGCGGATCGAAATGCTCGAGGGCGACCTCGATCGTCATCATGAGTCGCTGCACGCGCACGATGAGCCCACCGGCCTCAATTATCGCCTGATCCTGTCCGACCTGATCGGGTTCGACTCGGGCGAGCGGCCGACCATCGACGTGCCGCAGCTTCGGGGCCAGCTCGGCGGGCTCGATGTCGGCGAGGTGGCGACCCTTCAGGAAATCTGCGGACCGCTTGCGTGGCTCTGGCTCCCGGCGAAATATGAGAACAGCGCCCTGGCCGTACTGAACCTCTTCAGCGCCGATCCGGCCACGGTGGCCGCCGTCGAGGAATCGTTCCAGGCATTCCAGGGTACGGAGCAGTCGCGGGCGGCGGTCATCGAGCGTACCCCCAAGGCTTTCCCGGTAGTGGACCCAGCGCCCTACCGCGCCTGGGCAGCCGATCACGCGCCGCTTCTCCTGAGGCTGGACGATGTCGAGCGCGAGCGCCTAGCGCGTTGGCTTCCAATGCTTTGGCCCGATGCCGGAGAAGCGCGGGTCGAGGCGGTCCTTGCCGAAGCCGGGGAAGTCGCGGGCGCCTTGGAAAAGCTGGCCGCAGCCCGCGATCCGGCGGCGGCGGCGGTCGCCGGATCGCTGGATGACGAAGCGCTGCTCAGATGGACCGGCGTTTCGGATGAGCTCTCGGTGCGTCCCGGCTTCTTCGGCCGTCTTTCACCGGCGCGGTGGCTGAAGCGACGGAAGCTCGCGGCGTTCCTGGCTGAGCGGGGCCTGCGGTTCCCGGAGGAGTATCGGGACGCTTTGCATCGTGAGCGCGACCTGCGTCCATGGCGCCATCGGTTCACCCAGCTGGCCGCCGATCTGGGCGAGGATCCGGGGGAAGCTGAAAATTGGGCCCCGGCGGAATATGAGGCGACGGTCCGCCGCTGGGAAACGCAGGTCGGCGAAGCGCGCGCGCAGTGCGATCGCTATCGCGCGAACCCGGCCCCGGACGCCGCCCGAGCCACGGCTCGAAGCGCCGCCCGAGGGGCTCTGGAGGATCTGATCGACCATGCCGAGCAGGGAACCGCCCGCTATGAAGCGAGGCGACTGAGCCTGGAGTCGCTCGCCGATGTGGAGGCATGGTTCGGCAAGGCCTGGATCGAGGATCGGAAGCGGGAGATCCACTCCGACCTGGGCTCCTCCGCCGCCTTGCAGCCGGTTTTCGCGGCGTTGCCGACCCTGTCCGACTATCAGCGCTTCCGGGCTCGCGCCGAGCAGCTCGACGATCGCGCGGTGACGGTGTTTCGAGCCCTTCGCAACGTCGAGGGCAGGCTGGAGGCGGTCCCGCCCGATTCCCTCGACGCGGAGGTCCGGCGGATCGTCGGCCGGGAGTCGAGGTTGGCCTGGAAGGCGCGTGTCGAAAGCGCCAATCCTGCGCTGCTCTTCGATTCGACGGAACTCGAGGCAAAGGCAAGGATGCTCACCGAAGCGGATGCCGAGATGCGCCGGTTGAACCGGAGACTCCTCACGGAGGGAATTGACGCGGCTCGCCTGAGGCCGCTGCGAGAATGGGAGGACATCACGCGATTGCAGGGGCAGCGCGCCCGCCGCCTGCGCGAGTTCATTGACCGGGGCGCCGATCTCGGCCTGATGGCCCTGAGGCCGGTGTGGCTGATGAATCCGGACGTGGCCTCCCGCGTCTTGCCGCTAAAGAAGGCGCTCTTCGACACCGTCATCTACGACGAGGCATCGCAGATGCCGATCGAATATGCGCTGCCCAGCCTCTTCCGGAGCCGGACGATGATCGTCAGCGGCGACGAGAAGCAGATGCCGCCGACGTCCTTCTTCTCGAGCAAGGTGGAGAATGACGAGGCGGAGCTGTTCGACGGGCAGGAGCCTGACGAGGAGGCGTCGGAGGCGGAGCGCGACGAGATAGAGGAGAATTGGAACCGCCGGGAAATCAAGGATTGCCCGGATCTGCTTCAGCTGGCGAAGACCGTTCTTCCGCCGACGACCCTTCAGATCCACTATCGCTCGGCCTATCGCGAGCTGATCCAATTCTCGAATGCGTCCTTCTACGCAAACCGGCTGAGCGTCCCTGCCCGGCATCCCGCCGCTGAGGTGGTCCGGGTCCGCCCGATCGAGATGATCCGGGTGGACGGTGAGTATGAGGCCCAGTCGAACATCGGCGAGGCGCACCGGGTCGTCGAGGTGCTCGCAGACCTCTGGACCGCCTCCGGTCAACGCAAGACGGTCGGGGTCGTCACCTTCAACCGCAAGCAGGCCGACCTGATCGACGGAGTCCTTGAGGAGCGCGCCGAGCAGGACGCCGGCTTCCGCGCCGCGCTGGCTCAGGAGCGCGACCGGATGGAAAACGGCGAAGACATGGGATTCTTCGTGAAGAACGTCGAGAACGTCCAGGGCGACGAGCGAGACATCATCATCTTCTCCTCCACCTTCGGCCGCAACCGGCAGGGCACTTTCCGCCGCTCGTTTGGAGTGCTTGGGCAAACCGGGGGCGAGAGGCGCTTGAACGTCGCGGTGACCCGGGCGCGCGAGAAGGTAATTCTGGTGACGTCGATGCCGATCGCGCAGATTTCCGATCTGCTCACCACGAAGCGGCAGGCTGCGACCCCGCGCGACTATCTGCAGGCCTATTTCGAATATGCGCGGGCCATCTCGGCCGGAGAACTCGACAACGCGTCCGCCCTGCTCCGGCGGCTGGTCACGGAGGACTCGTCGGGACGGTTCGCCGAGCAGATCGAGGCGGACGGGTTCGCCAACGCCGTCGCCGCCGAGATCGAGCGGCTGGGCTGGCACGCCAAGCGTGTCGATGAGGAAGGCGCGTTCGGGCTGGATTTTGCGATCGAGGACCCGCGTACCGGTCTCTACGGCATCGGCATCGAATGCGACGCCCCCCGCCATGCGCTTCTCGAGCACGCGCGAGCGAGAGAAATGTGGCGGCCCTCGGTCCTCCGACGGTCGATTCCGGTCGTACACAGGGTGTCGTCGCATGGCTGGTACCACTCTCCGGAAAAGGAAAAGCGACGCCTCGCCGACGCCATTTACGGCGCTCTGAGGAGTACGGCGGCATGAGCGGACCCAAGGTCGTCCGGATCGTCACCCGCGAGGAAATCATGGCGATCTGTGAGGGGCACCAGGCCCGGTTGGACGCAGCGCTCGAAGACTGGGTGCGGATCGGACGCCGGAACGATTGCATCTCAGAGGAAGAAGTTGCCGCCGGCCAGCGCCGAAGGGAGGCGATCGCAAAGCTGTTGGCAAGCGACCGGTTCATGGATGTCCAGAAGCAGGCGCCACTAGAAATCGCCTTTCTCGCCAACGACCTCGAAGCCCGGCTAAGGAAAGTGGCCGATCAGGCCGCAGTCGAGCGATCATCGGCGCGTCGCCAGGCAGAGGCGGCGAAAACCTTACTCGGCGCTCTTCGTGCGGCGGAAAATCTCCCGCCGGACCTGGAGAAGCGGCTTCAGCTGGTGGTGGACGGAGAAACCGACTCAAAAGCGATCGCGGACGGATTTGCCGCTCTCTCGGCGAAGCAGGACGATGGCGCCGCGGCCCGACATGCCCTGGCTCAGCGTCATCGGACCGATGAGAAGCCGCCGTCCCTGCAGGAGTGGCTGCGTCGACAG
>JBEVDE010000439.1:0-3916 GCA_040514175.1 Allosphingosinicella sp.
ATGGGCATCCGCCCGGCCAAGGGCTTCCTGCTCTACGGCCCGCCCGGCACCGGCAAGACCCTGCTCGCCAAGGCGACGGCGCGCGAGGCGGAGGCCAATTTCATCGCCACCAAATCGTCGGACCTGCTCTCCAAATGGTATGGCGAGAGCGAGCAGCAGATCGCCCGGCTGTTCGCCCGGGCCCGCCAGGTCGCCCCGACCGTCATCTTCATCGACGAGCTCGACAGCCTCGTGCCCGCCCGCGGCGGCGGCCTCGGCGAGCCGCAGGTGACCGAGCGGGTGGTCAACACCATCCTGTCGGAGATGGACGGGCTCGAGGATCTCGGCTCGGTGGTCGTGATCGGCGCGACCAACCGCCCAAATCTGATCGATCCGGCGCTGCTGAGGCCGGGCCGCTTCGACGAGCTCATCTATGTCGCGGTTCCGGACGAGGCCGGCCGCCGCAAGATCCTCGCCATCCACACCGCCCGGATGCCGCTCGCCGACGATGTCGACCTCGACCGCCTGGCGGCGCGCACCGAGCGCTTCACCGGCGCCGACCTCGAGGATCTCGTCCGCCGCGCCGGCATGTTCGCCCTGCGCGGCTCGATCGAGGCGAAGGCGGTGACCGGATCCGACTTCGAGATGGCGATGGAGGAGACAAGGGCCTCGGTCACGCCCGAGATGGAGAAGGATTACGAGAAGATTCAGGAGAGCCTGAAGCAGGATGCGATGAGCAGCAGCGGCGGCATCGGCTTCATCTCGCCCGGAATGCTGACTCCACGGGGGCCGAAGGGCTGACGCCAGCTCTCGTTCGGCCGAGGTGAAGGTAGCGCGGGTTGAAGTCGCCATAATCCCGCATCCGGCGCCAGTCGGCTATCCGGACCCGCCGCCGCTGGCGCTCGACGAAGCCCAGGGACTCGAGCACCCGGAGCGTCCGGTTGACGTGGACGGGGGTGAGCCCGAGCGCGTCGCCGAGCTGCTCCTGGGTCATCGGCAGCTCATAGCCGTCGCCGCCGGCAAGACCCTGCGCCTCGAGCCGCCCCCCACGCGCGCAACGGAAAGGGGCGAGCCGGGCCGCGGCGCCGCGGCGGCCGATGTTGAGCACCCACTCGCGCAGGATGGAATCCTCGACCAGGGTCAGCACGAGGAACGCTCGACCGACGCCCGGCCGCGCCCGGATCAGCCCCTGCAATATCGTTCGGGGGATCATCGCCAGCTCGGCCCGGGTCAGCATCTGGACGCTGTGATCGGCGACGTCGAGAAACAGGCCCTGGAGATCGAGGGGATCGCCCGGGATATGGAGCGCGACGATCTGCCGGGCGCCGTCGGCGGTCTGCTTGTGGCGGCATGCGAACCCCGAGGCGACGACCGCGCACGCGCCCGGTGCATCCCCTTCCCGCACCAGATAGGCCTGCGCGTCCAGCGCCTTCAGCGTCGAGGGCAGCGCCAATATGGCCCGCCGGTCGTCCTCGTCCAGGGTGGAATGGGCCTCGAGCTTGCGAAGCAGCAGGACGAGCGGATTGGAGGTGGAGGACATGAGGAACTCCCGCGTCGGAAGGGCGGGAGCACGAAGCCTCTCTCGGTCGCCTCAGCCCGATTGCTCGCGGGGCGATGGACTGAGGATGAGCCAAGGCTAGCGAAGGTTCAATGTCTTTGTTCGGATCGCGCCGCTCTCACAGCCGCCCGATTCGAAGCCGGGTCCAAAGCGCCAGCCCCGCCAGCAGCGCCGCCGTCGCCAGGAAGGGCAGCGGCATCCACAGTCCGTAGAGGAGAACCCCGACCGCCGGCGCGGCGATATAGGCGACCCCGTTGACCGAGGTGACCATCCCAGCGACCGCATTCTGCTCGTCGGGGCGGACGGCGAGGGAGGCGCCGCTGGTGAAGCCGGGGCGAAACAGGCCGAAGCCGGCCGAGGCCAAGGCGAAGCCCAAGGTGATCCCGTACATGGAGGCGGCGAGGCCGGTCAGAAGGGTCCCGGCCGTCGCGATCAGAAGGCCCCAGAAGACGAGCTGGCGCGGGCTCAGGGCGAGAAAGGGGATCAGGCCCCATTGGGCGAGAAGGGTCGCGCCCGCCCCGGCCATCAGGACGATCGCGATCGACTGCTGCGCCTCGGCGAGGGGCACGCCCGAGCGGTCGATGACGAGGAAGCCGATGATCCCGAGCAAGGCGGCGTTGCCATGGCCGCCGACGATTCCGATGACGTGCCAGGGCAGCACCCGCGGGTCGCGCCAGCGCAGGCGCCCGGCGCCCTTGGCGACGCCTTCGTCGCCGCGCTCGCGGCTGCCGACCAGGATTGAGCCCATCGCCGGATAGTCGACCACCTCGCCGCGCGCCGCCGAGCTCGGCGTGTCGTCGGGAAGGCGCAGCGCGACCAGGACGAGCACGGCGACTCCGATTCCGGCGAAGACGATCAGCGGCCCCGACAGGCCGAGCGGCTCGAAGATGAACAAGGGCGCGATCGCCGGACCGATGATCGTCCCGAGCCCGAAGGAGGAGGCGAGCGCGCCGAGATAGGCGGTGCGCTGCGCGCCCTCGGTGCGGGCGGCGATATAGGCCTGGACGGCGGGCGGCGAGGCCGAGCCCCAGCCGCCGTAGATCGCCCGGCCGAAGACGAAGATGACGAAGACGATGGTGGCCGGGATCAGGCCGTGCAGGCCGGCGGCGAGAATCCCGCCGCAGATCAGCGAGGAGGCGATGAAGCCGTAGAGGCCGAGCCGCATCAGCGCCCGGCGCCCGCGATGATCGGCCCGGCGTGCCCAATAAGGCGCCATCAGCACCCAGATCACGGCCGAGAGCGAGAAGGCGATCGCCACCCAAAGATCGGCGACGTGGAGCTCGCGCCCGATCGCCGGCATCAGCGACTGCATCGCCGTATTGCCCGAGGCGGCGACCAGCATCACCGCGAAAAGCAGCGCGAATCGCTCCCGGGAGAGGCTGGCGGCAGGGGGCATTTGGGGGCAAATCCCGGAAATGAAGCACTTCGTCCCGGATTCGCCCCAAAACGGGCCTCGGGCCGCCTCGCCCTTGCCATCGGTGCGTTGATTTGCCAACGCACCTAGCTGACCTAATTACGGAACCCCCCCATGACCTTTCCCGGCGAACAGGCTCAACGATCCCGCGCTTATGCGCAGCGCGGCGCCAAGGGCGGACCCTGGCTCATGTTCCTCAAGGGATTCGTCAAGCATCCGGTGATGGTCGGCTCGGTCATCCCCTCCTCGAAGATGCTGATCGACAAGATGCTCGCCCCGGTCGACTGGGCCAATTGCAAATTGTTCGTCGAATACGGCCCCGGCGTCGGCACCTTCACCGAGAAGGTGCTCGAGAAGCTGGCGCCCGACGCCATCCTCCTGACCATCGACACCAATGCCGATTTCACGTCCTATCTGACCTCCAAGATTCGCGATTCGCGGCTCAGGGCGGTGACCGGCTCGGCCGCCGACGTCCGCGAGATCATGGCCAATTTCGGCTTCGACCATGCCGACTACATTCTCTCCGGCCTGCCCTTCTCGACCCTTCCGCCGGGCATCGGCCCGAAGATCGCCGAGGAGACCGCCGAGGCGCTTCGGCCGGGCGGGGCGTTCCTCGTCTATCAATTCTCGCCCAAGGTGCGCGATTTCATCGCCCCCTATTTCGACCGCATCGACCGCGGCTTCGAATGGGTCAACGTGCCGCCGGCGACGCTCTTCGGGGCCTGGCGCGACTGACGCCTTCACCTCCCCCTCCCTGCAAGGGAGGGGCCGGGGGTGGGGAGGCGAGCGCAGCGAGACTTTTACGGAGACGGAGTTTCGGCCGCCTTCGGCGGACCCACACCTAACCCCTCCCTTGCAGGGAGGGGGATGCAAGCGTCAGTCCCGCCAGGCCCAGAACAGGGTCGCCGGCGGCACGTTGACCCATTCGAAGCCGCGGTCGATGCGGTCGAAATAGGGGGCGATGA
>JBEVDE010000443.1:0-9665 GCA_040514175.1 Allosphingosinicella sp.
TGAAGCTCGACCGTGCCGCCAATAGCCCGGATCGTCACCTTGCCGCCGGTGCCGCCGCCGCCGGTTCCGGCGAAATTCTCATTGTCGCCGCCGAGCCCCTGGGCGGTGGCGTTGAGCGCCGCCGCGAGCGTCACCACGCCGCCGCTGTCGGCGGTGACGTTGAGCTGGCCGCCGCTGCCGATGCCGCCCGTCCCGGCGCTGTCGGACCGGCTCGAGGTGCCGCTCGCCGACATCTGGGCAGGCCCGCCGACGGATACCTGGCCGCCGAGCTGGGCCGCGACGGTGGCGGTGCCGCCGGCGCCGGTCGCGCCGGCCGGTGGCGCGGTCGCGCCGCTTCCGGCCTGGCCGTCGGCGGCGACGTTCAAATTGCCGAGGATCTGGACGAGGCCGCCGCCGCCCGAAATCCGGGCGGTGCCGCCGCCGCCGGAGCCGGCGACGTTGGCGGCGGTGTCGAAGCCGCCCTGGGCGCTGGCGCTGATCAGGGCGTTGCCGGTGACCCGGACGAGGGCGTCGCCGGTGGTCAGGATCGCCGCCTCGCCCCCTTTGGCGTCGATCGCTCCGCCGATGTCGAAGTCGACGAGGATCCGGTCGGAGCGCAGCTCGAGGTTGCCGTTGACGATGGAATTGGTCGAATTGGCGATGAGATGGGCGTGGGCGTCGCCCTGAAGCCGCAGATTGCCGTTGACGGTGAGGTGGCCCTTGGTTCCGGCGAGGAAGTCCGCGGTCGCGCTGCCCCGGATCGACGAATTGTAGGTGCCGCTCATGATCTCGAAGCTCGACGGCGGCAGCTTGGCCGGATCGACGAAAGCCTCGGCGACGACGTTTCGGCCCGCCGAGAGGATGAGCTCGCCGTTGACGATGTCGGCGGCGCTCGCCGCGTCGAAGCCAGCGGTGCCGCTCAGCAGGGCGGTGATCGCCGAATTCTTCGGCACCGCGACCATGTAGATGCGGTGATTGTCGCCGGCGGCAGTGCTCGACGGGCCGCCGGTATTGCCTTCGTGGACGAGGGTGTTGGCGGCGCCGCTGCTCCCGGTCGCGACCTCGATGTCGAACAGGCCGTTGTTGATCTTGAGCGACACCACTTCGGCGGCGACATAGACGGCGGCGCCGTTCACCTGGACATTGCCCTGCTGGAGGATCCGGGGCGAGGCCATAGCGACGTAGCTGCCTTCCTGGAGCGCCTTGATCGAGGCGCCCGCCTCGACGGTGATGAAGCTCGCCGGATCGGATTTGATCAGATTGTAGCGATTGTTGAAGAAGAACTCGCCGCTGCCGACGATCTCCGGGTCGATGGTGGTGAGCAGGAGGCTGCCGACGTCGATCGCCGCCTTGCTGCCGACGAGGATTCCGCCCGGGCTGTAGAAGGCGACGGTGCCGCCGCGGACGGTGTTGCCCAGCGTCTGGAGCTGGCTGATCACCGTCCCGTTGAGGGCGATCGGCCGCGCCGGGTTGAGCGGGATGATCCGGTTCAGGACGACGAAGTTCGAGAGGCCGGCCGCGTTCTGGAAGGTCGCGACGGTTCCGGTGGGAAGGAAGTCGATCGTTCCGAGCCCGACCATGTCGGTCGGGTCCCAGTTGATGATGGCGCTGGACGAGCCGATCGTGATCGTCTCCGCGTTCGGCGCGACGGCGCGGGTGGCGGAGCCGGAAACGACGGTGGGATTGCCCTGGAAGGCCTGGGCCGATGCCCGCTCGGCCGCTCCGAAGGCGATGGCGGCGGCGCCGAGCAGAAGGGCGGACCTGAGCGAGGGCGCGGCGACGGGCATCAGTAGCTCCATGGCCAGAGGCGGGTGGCGAGCGAGAGGAGCAGGCGCGGGCTGCCGCGCTCGGCGGCGAGCCCGGCGCGCTCCAGCGGCACCGCGATCACGGCTTCGAACCGGGCCCCGTCGCCGAGCGCGGCCCTGAACCCGCCGCCCGCCGAAGCCAGGCTTCGGCCGCCCGTCAGAGTCGGGATCCGCCCCGCCTCGGAAACCCGGGCGGCGTCGAGAAAGGCGAAGGCCTGCCAGGCGAGCTTGCGCGGGCCGGGCGGGATCAGGCTTCCGTAGCGAAGCTCGACCTGGGCGCCGATGCCGCGGTCGGCGAGCAGGGTGCCGGGATCATAGCCCCGGCCGACCGTATAATTGCCGGCCGAATATTGCTCGAAGCTCAGCAGCGGGTCGCCGGTCATTTGCGCCCGAAGCCCGGCGGCGAGGGTGAAGTTCGGTTTCGGCCGGAATTCGCCGGACGCCTCGAGCCGGAGCAGGGTCGCCGTGGGATCGCCCTCCAGCCGGCTCGGCGGGACCACGCCCGGCACGGCGCAGCGCGCGAAGCCGGGGCCGCACGGCTCGGTCGCCCCGAACAGGTCGAGGCCCTGGCGAAGCTCGATCCGGCCGCCGACCCGCCAGCGCGGCTCGGCGGCGCTGTAGCCGGCTCGGACTCCGAGGCTGGAGCGGTCGATGCGGTCGAAATCGAGGCGGGCGAAGCCGACCCGGAGCGTGTCGCGCGACAGCCTCAGGCCGTTGAAGCGGACGCGCTGGTCGATGAGGTCGACGCCGGCGCCGGCGCGGATCGTCGCCGCCTGGGTGCGGAGCAGGGGATAGCCGGCCTCGAGCGTGGCGAGCGAGGTCCGCGCCTTGATGTCGAGGGCCGGATCGGCGAGGCCGGGATCGGCCCAGGCGTAGGTGAACAGCCCGCCGAGCACGAGCCCCTCGCCGCCGATGCGGAATTCGTGGCCGATTTGGACGGTGCGCTGCTCCTCGAGATCCGCGGTGGTGAAGGCGGCCAGGGTCGTCCGGTCGCCGAGGCCGGTGAGGCCGTAGAGCTGGCCCCGGACCAGCGCCCCCCAGCGGCCGAGCGACCTGGCTCCGAAATTCTGGATATTGGCCTCGAGCGATCCGGGCTGGCGGCGCACCGTCACCTCGCCGATCACCTCGCCCCGCGCCGCTCCGGCCGATTTCAGCGCCAGCCGCACGTCGAAGCCGGGGAGGTCGCGGGCGAGCAGCAGATAGCGCTCCGCCTCGTAGCGGTTGAACACCTCCTGACGGGTCAGCTTCTCGAGATAGCGGGCGATGGTCCGCTCGGAGCGGCCGGCGTCGCCCCGCACCCTTATCGCGACAAGCTTCGCCATCAGCACCTCGAGCCTGAGGTCGCCGCCGGCGACGCGCTGCTCGGGTATCTCGACCGCGGCGACATAGCCCGCCTCGCGCAGGATCGTCGCGGCGCGGTCGCGAATCTCGCAGAGGATCGAGACCGGCTGCTCGCGGCCGACATAGGGCTCCCAGGCGGAGCGGAGCGCGGCCTCGGGCAGCTCCTTCAGCCCGCCGAACGAGACGCTTCGCGGCGTGAACCTGATGTCGCGATACGCCTCCCCCGCCAGGGCGCAGGGCGCCCGCTCGATGCCGCCTTCGACGCTGAGCCTGGGGCGGCGGTCCGGCTCGGAAGGGCGGGGCCGCTCGACCTCTTCGCGGGTGGGAGGTCTTGGAACGCCCGGCGGGGTCTGGGCCTGCGCCGCCGACGCGCAGGACAGCGCCGACAGGAAGAGCGTGCCGCGCGATAGAGTGGAAGCCGGGAGCCTCAATTCGATCCCCCAATCATCGCTCCCCCCGCCCGGGAGCCGAGCGCAGCATAGACCGAATGCGATATCCCGCAAGTTGTTACGGGGGAGGGGCGCGGGCCGAGGCGATTGATTGCGGCGGCGAGGTCGGCCAGGGTCGGGACATGGTTCGGCCGGCGTCGCCCGCTCTGCTCGATTCCCTCGCCGCTCTGCTCGGGCCGCGCGGCTTCAGCCGCGATGCCGGCGTTCTGGAGCCGTGGCTGAGCGACTGGCGGGGGCGCTATCGGGGCCGGGCGGCGGCCTTGCTCTCGCCCGCTTCCACCGAAGAGGTGAAGGCGATCGTCGCCCGCTGCGCCGGGGAGGGGGTGGCGCTGGTGCCGCAGGGCGGCAATACGTCGATGGTCGGCGGCGCCACCCCCGATTCCGGGGGCGGGGCGCTGCTGCTCTCGCTTCGGCGGATGAACCGGATCCGAAGCCTCTCCCCGGAAGAGAATGTCGCATTGGTCGAGGCGGGGACGATCCTGGCCGACCTGCACGACGCCGCGGCGGCGGCCGGGCGCCGCTTTCCGCTGTCGCTGGGCGCGAAGGGCTCGGCGACGGTGGGCGGCCTCGTCTCGACCAACGCCGGCGGCACCCAGGTGCTCCGCTTCGGGCCGATGCGCTCGCTCGTCCTCGGGCTCGAGGCGGTGCTGCCCGACGGGTCGCTGCTCGAGGGGCTGTCGGCGCTCCGCAAGGACAATCGCGGCTACGACCTCAAGCAGCTCCTGATCGGCGCCGAAGGCACGCTCGGCGTGGTCACCGCGGCAAGCCTGAGGCTGGTCGCGGCCGCCGGCTCGCGCTCGGTCGCCTGGGTCGGGCTCGCCTCGCCCGCGGCCGCGCTCACCCTGCTCCGCCGGCTCGAGGCGCGCCTGGGTGAGGCGGTCGAGAGCTTCGAGCTGGTGCCTCAGGACGCGCTCGCCCTCGTCCTCGCCGCCATCGCCGGAACGAGGGCGCCGCTCGCCGGCGCGCACCGCTGGCACGTCCTCGTCGAAGCCGTCGCTCCGGAGGGCGCGCGCGACTCCGCCGGGTCGCTCGAGGACGCGCTCGCGGCGGCGCTCGAGGAGGGGCTCGCCGAAGACGCCGTCGTCGCGGCGAGCGAGGCCCAGGCGGCGGCCCTGTGGAAGCTGCGGGAGTCGACCGCCGAGGCCGAGCGGACCCAGGGGCCGTCGGTGAAGCACGACGTCTCGGTTCCGGTCTCGGCCATGCCGGCCTTCATCGAGCAGGCGCGGACCGAGGTGGAGCGCCGCTTCGAGGGCGCCCGGGTGGTGGCGTTCGGGCATCTCGGCGACGGCAACGTCCATTTCAACGTCCAGCCGCCGGCCGGAGCGGCGGCGGAGGCGTGGCTGGCCGCTCAGGCCGGCGCGGTGACCCGCCTCGTGCACGACCTCGTCGGCGAGGCCGGCGGCTCGATCTCCGCCGAGCACGGCATCGGCCAGATGAAGGTCGACGAGCTCGTCCGAACCGCCGATCCGGCGAGGCTGTCGGCGCTGCGCGCGATCAAGGCCGCGCTCGACCCGCTCGGGATCATGAATCCGGGCAAGCTCATAGCGGCCAGTCCGGCTCCGGCGGCGGCCGGCGGGGCCTCGTCATCAGGCGCGGCGTGAACCTCGCGACCACCAGCAGCAGGCTCGGAAGAAGCATCGTGTTCCACAGATCGTGGAGCGCGGCGGCTTTCTCCCATTCCTCGACCAGATTGTCGCGATAGGCGTCGAGCCATTCGTTGGTCAAAGCGAAGGCGAGGACGACCAGCCACGGCCAGGGGCTGGCGAGCGTCCGCCTCAGCAAGGCGGCCGAGCCGATCTGGATGAGGATGGCCGCGTAGATGTGGAGGGCGTCGCGCTCGAGCCCGGTCCACGTCGCGACCACTTCCTTGATCGCCTCCCAGTCCACGTCAGGCCTGGCGGGGCCGGGGTTCCAGGGGCCGGGCGGGATTGCCGACGACCGTCGCGCCCGGCGCGACGTCCTTGGTGACGACCGCGCCCATGCCGACGATCGCGCCCGCGCCGATGACGGTCGGGCGGTCGGGCGTGCCCTGCTTGATCACCGCCCCGGTGCCGATATAGGCGCCGTCCTCGACGTGGATGTTGCCGTTGCACGACACGCGCGGGGCGAAGGTGACGAAATCGCCGATCCGGCAATCGTGCGCGACATAGGAATAGATGTTGCACTGGAAATGCCGGCCGATCACGGCCGAGGCGGTCACGGTGCAATGGTCGCAGATCACCGCGCCCTCGCCGATCGTCACGTCGGGACCGATCACCGCGCTCGGCGCGATCAGCTGCCCGGCGGGTATGTGGCGAAGCCGCTCGGCGACCTCGCGCCGCGCCTGGGAGGAGCCGAGCGCGAGCACGATCCGGTCGTCGGCCTTGAGCTCGTCCACGCCGATCACCGGGACTCCGAGCACGTCCGCGCCGGCGACGTCGGCGGCGAACACGACTTCGGGGCTTTGCCGGGCCTCGAACTGCCGAAGCGCCGAAAGGCGTGCGATTCCAAGAATTTCCCGGCCGAAACCGCCCGGGCCGAAGATCACGAGGCGCATGGCGGCTGCCTATCAGGCTCCCGCGGCGCTGTCGATGTGGGGGTTTTCCCTGAAAATTCCTCCCCCGGATTTTCCGGGGGAGGGGGACCAGGCGAAGCCTGGTGGAGGGGTTCTTGAGACACCGAAGAACCCCTCCACCGCGCTAAGCGCGGTCCCCCTCCCCGCGAAATCGCGGGGAGGAATTAGCGCCGGTTCCTTCCTCCCCCCGGAATTCCGGCATGGTTTCGGAGCCCTCCGCCGCGATCCCGGACCGGGAGACGACCTTCGCCACCGTCATGAAAAGGATCTTCAGGTCGAGCCGGAAGCTGCGATGGTCGACGTACCAAGTGTCGAGGGCGAGCTTGTCCGGCCAGGAGAGAGCGTTGCGGCCGTTGACCTGGCTCCAGCCGGTGAGGCCGGGGCGGACCTCGTGGCGGCGGGCCTGCTCGGGCGTGTAGAGCGGCAGATAGCGCAGGAGCAAAGGGCGCGGGCCGACCAGGCTCATGTCGCCCTTGAGGATGTTCCACAGCTCGGGCAGCTCGTCGAGGCTGCTCGCCCTCAGGAAGCGGCCGAAACGGGTAAGGCGTTCGGCGTCGTCGAGCGGCCTGCCGTCGGCGCCGGCGGCATCGAGCATGGTCCGGAACTTGATCAGCTCGAAGGGCTTGCCGTGGAGCCCGGGCCGGACCTGGCGGAAGAGGACGGGCCGGCCGAGCGCCGCCGCCACCGCCACCGCCACCGCCGCCATGACCGGCGCAAGCACGATCAGGCCGGCCGCGGCGAGGAGGATGTCGGTGAGTCTTTTGGGGTCGAAACGCGCCATGACGCGCCAATCGACGCCCCGCCGTTCAATTGCAACGCCTTCGGCGCGGAGCTAAGGGTCCGGACATGTGCGGCATAGCGGGCTTCATCGGCGGGCGCTTCGACCATGGCGGCCAGGGCGCGCGGGCGACTCTGGGCCGGATGACCGGCGCGATCGCCTATCGCGGCCCGGACAGCGGCGGGGCCTGGCTGGAGGCCGACCACAAGGTCGCGCTCGGCCACCGCCGGCTCGCCATCCTCGATCTCTCCCCGGCCGGCGAGCAGCCGATGACCTCGCCGAGCGGGCGTTTCGTCACCGTCTACAATGGCGAGATTTACAATCATCTCGAGCTTCGCGAACGCCTCGCCGGGCCGTGGCGCGGCCACAGCGACACCGAGACCCTGCTCGCCGCGATCGAGGCTTGGGGGGTCGAGGAAGCCCTGAAGCAATGCGCCGGGATGTTCGCACTGGCCTTGTGGGACCGCGAGGAGCGGAGCCTGATCCTCGCCCGCGACCGGCTCGGCGAGAAGCCGCTTTATTACGGCTGGCAGGGCGCGGGCGCCGATTCGGCCTTTTTGTTCGGCTCGGAGCTGAAGGCGCTCGCCCGCCACCCCGCCTTCCGCCGCGAGATCGACCGTCGCGCTCTCGCCCTCTTCACCCGCTTCAACTATGTGCCGGCGCCGCACAGCATCTATGCCGGGATCGCCAAGCTTTTGCCCGGCACCTTCCTGACTCTCCGGGCGGGCGAGAAGATACCGGTCGTCACGCCTTATTGGTCGGCGGCCGAGGTCGCCGCGGCCGGCGCCGCCGCTCCGCTCGACATCACCCCTGAGGAGGCGACGGACGAGCTGGAGCGGCTGCTCTCGAAGACCGTCTCCCAGCAGATGATCTCCGACGTGCCGCTCGGCGCCTTCCTGTCGGGCGGGGTCGACAGCTCGACCGTGGTGGCGCTGATGCAGGCGCAATCGTCGCGGCCGGTGAAGAGCTTCTCGATCGGCTTCGACGATCCCGCCTATAACGAGGCCGAGCATGCCGGAGCCGTGGCCCGCCATCTCGGCACCGACCACACCGAGCTCTACGTCCGGCCCGAGGACGCGCTGGCGGTCGTGCCGTCGCTTCCGTCCATCTACGACGAGCCCTTCGCCGACGCCTCGCAAGTCCCGACCCTGCTCGTCTCGAGGCTCGCCCGCCGGCAGGTGACGGTGGCGCTGTCCGGCGACGGCGGCGACGAATTGTTCGCCGGCTACAATCGCTACCGGCTGGCGGCGCGCAACTGGGGGCGGATCTCGAAGCTTCCGCGGCCGCTCAGGAGCGCGGTCGCGAAGGGTCTGGTGTCGCTGTCGCCCGAGCAATGGAACAAGGTGGCGGGGGCGGTGGCGCCGATCCTGCCCGCCTCGCTTCGCCTGTCGCTTCCCGGCGAGAAGGTCCACAAGGCCGCGCGCGGCCTCGCCAGCGGCTCCGCCGACGAGCTCTACCAGGGGCTGGTGTCGAGCTGGCGCGACCCGGCCGAGATCGTCATCGGCGGCTCCGAGCCGCCGACGCTCGGGGCCGAAATCCTGGCCCGGCTGGACGGGCTTCCGGTCTGCGAGCGGATGATGGCGCTCGACATGCTGACCTACCTGCCGGACGACATTCTCGCCAAGGTCGACCGCGCGGCGATGAGCGTCTCGCTCGAGACGAGGGTGCCCCTGCTCGACCATCGGGTGGTCGAATATGCCTGGCGGCTTCCGATCGGCCTCAAGCTGCGCGGCGGCGAAAGCAAATGGGTGCTCCGGCAGCTGCTCTACCGGCACGTGCCGCGCGCGCTCATCGAGCGGCCCAAGATGGGCTTCGGAATCCCGATCGACGCCTGGCTGCGCGGGCCGCTGAAAGGCTGGGCCGAGGAACTGATTTCGGAGCGGCGGCTGGCCGGAGAAGGCTATTTCCGGCCCGGCCCGATCCGGGCCGCCTGGGACGCCCACCAGAGCGGCCGGGCGAACCGGCAATATCAGATCTGGGCGATATTGATGTTCCAGTCCTGGCTCGAGGGCCAGTCCGCGCCGGAGGAAACCGAGGGGCTGGCGGCGGTCGCTTAGGCTCGTTCTCGCGCCGGGCTCTACGCCCCATTGCCGACATTCCCAGACCTGTTAGCATCCCGGCATGGTCGCGAGGGAACCCAACCCGAAAAGCCGGCTCCTCGCAGTCGGCGGCGGTGTCGCTCTGGGGGTGCTCGTCGCGCTAATCGCCATAGGCCTTGCGATCCTTTCGGCAGGCGCCGGACATGGGGGTTACGGCGCCGCGCGAGCGCTGTTTCCCTTGCCGATGCTCCTGACCCTGGTGGAAGGGTCGATCGGACCGCTCGCCGCCGGCGCCGCGCTTCTGCAATTCCCGCTTTACGGCGCGCTTCTCGGGTGGAGCCGCCTACGCAAATCCTATGGCGCTCTCATTGCCGTGGGATTGCTCCATGTCGTCGCCGCGATTGTCTGTTTCTCGGGAGCGCTGCCCAACTTCTCCTGAGGGACCCGCAAGTCTCATTGGCTCGAAAATCGCCTTGAAATCCGTCACGCCGGGCTCGACCCGGCATCCATGAACCCAGGCGACGGCGAACAGGTCTCCTGGATCCGTGCTCATGGGTTCCGGCTTTCGCCGGAATGACGGGCGTCAGCTCACCACCCTCGTATCCCTCGGGATCCCCTCCGGGCGCTCGGCCGGGCGGCCGAGCTCGCCCTGGTCGGGGGCGATCAGCTCCTGGAGCTTCTCGCGAACGGCGACGGCGTCGCCGGCGAATATGGCGGCGC
>JBEVDE010000017.1:0-2565 GCA_040514175.1 Allosphingosinicella sp.
CAATATTCGAAGCAGGCGGGAACGCCTTCGATCCCGTCGAAGCCGCCGCGTTCCGCGATCAGCCCGAGCAGTCCGAGCTGCATCGAATAGCCCTCCGCCACCGCCTTCGGACCGGGCGGAGTCCCGGTCTTGTCGTCGACGATGGCGAGGCCGCCGTCGTCGAAGCGGTCGATCCGGTCGGCCTCGCCGTAGAGGGAGATGCCGTCCATCTCGATACTCCCCTTGGCCTCGGCCGCGACCGGGCGGCGGCCCGAGTCGAGATTTTTCGCCATTTCGGCGGCGATCCAGTCGATCGCCTCGAGCAGGCGCGGCTGCCACAGCGCCCGCATCAGCGGATGGGCGGAGGAATCGCCGAGCAGGGCCTCGGCGCGGGGCCGAAGCCGCGAAGGCTCGCAATCGTCCTCCTTCATCCAGGCTTCGAGGACCTTGTGCACCGCGCTTCCGCGCCAGGCGGCGCTCGGATCGGCGTCGATCGCGTCCAGCGGAAGGAAGGCCAGCATCTTGCGGGCGTAGAAAGCGAATGGGTCGGCCTTGAGCCGGTCGACATCGGTAACGGCGATCCGCCGCGGCCGAAGCCCGGCCTCGGGCCGGGGCGCCGGTCGATCGGCGGGTAGGAAAGCCGCCGGCCGGTCGAGGGCGCGCGCCCAGCGGCGGTGCTGCGGCGAGCGGGTGACTCCCGCGGTCATCGCCTCGAGCCTGAGCCAGAAGCGCGAGGCGATGGCGGGCGAGCGGGCGTCGCGGCGGGCGCGGGTGACGAGCACTTCCCGGCCGCCCAGGGCGCTCGCGAAATCGTGGGCGGCGAGGCCAATCCGGCGCTCGAGGCTCGGCAGGCCGAGCTCGCGGCGGACCCGCGGCGCGAGCCAGGGGTCCGGAACCGGCAGTTGCGGCCAGACGCCTTCGTTGAGCCCGCCGAGGATGACGAGGTCGGCCGATTGCAGCCGGGCCTCGATCAGGCCCCAGATGAAGAGCCGCGGATGCTGGCCGTACGGCGGCCGGACCGCCACTGCTGAGAGAAGCTGCTCGAGCAGAGCCGGGACGCTGGCCGGCGACAGTCCGGCCGGGCCGTTCGCCGAGGCCGGCTCGGCGGATTCGAGAAGCCCGGCGGCGGCTCGCCCGGCCGGCCCGGCCCAGGCCTCGTCGCCGCTAAGCGCCGACGCCGATTCGCGCAGCAGGCCGAGCAGCGACGCCAGCGACGCCCGCTCGACCCGAAAGCCGCGCTCAAGCGCCCGGAGCCGGGGCGCGACCCCGCTCCACCAGAGCGAGGCGCGCTCGCGCCGCTCCGAATCGCGGCCGCTCCGGTCGGCGAGATGCTCGCTCAGGCCGTCGAGCCCGGCCGGCGGCCGAGGTCCGCGAAGCGCGAGGTCGAGGGCTCGCGCGCCTTCGAGCCAGTCCAGCCTCCCCTCCCCCTTCATGACCAGGTGATGCTTGAGCAAGTCGAGCAAAGGCACAGGCGCGAACTGCTCAGCCGCGGCCGTGGCGAGGGCGAGGAGCAGGGTGCCGGGCGCGAGCTGGGAGAGCGGACGGCCGGCGCTGTCGTCGGCCTCGACGCCCCAGCGCCGCAAATGGGTGGAAACGCGCCTGGCGAGCGCCCGGTCGGGGGTCACCAAAGCGGCGGTGCGGCCCTCCGTCTCGAGCGCCTCGCGAAGGACGATGGCGATCGCCTGCGCTTCCTCGGCGGGATCGGCCAGCTCCAGCGCCCGAACCCCGGTGAGGCGGCGGTCGCCGGGCGGCAGGTCCTGCCACCGGTCGGTGAAGGCGGCCGGCTTCATCGCATTGGCGATGGCCCGGCTTCGGGCGGCCGGAGCGTCGCGGCCGCCGCCCCAGCGCCAACGCTGGACCTCGCCGCGGCCCACGCCCATCCGGTCGAGCAGAAGCTTGAGGTGGAATTGGGGATGGGTCTCGATCGAGCGCGGCCGGAATCCCGTTTCCTCGTCGGGCTCATGGGGGCCTAGCGAATCCCATTCCTCCCCGGCCATGCCGAGATCGAGTCCCGGGAAGACGACGAGGCCGTCGTCGAGGCGGGAGACGGTGCGAAGCAGCCGGGCCACGGCGGGCGCCGAGCTGGTGATCCCGGCGGCGGCGACGAAGCCGGGCGGCGGCGCCGTCCGCCAGCGTGTCGCGACGGCGGCGAGCAGCCGGTTGCGCCGGTCGGCGAGGTCGATCCGGCCGCGCTCGGCGAGGAGTCGCGGCCATTGGTCGAGGATGATGGCGAGCCGCTCGAGCGAGGCCTGCCAGTGGAGCGAGAGGTCGGGAAGCTCCGCAGCGAAATCGCGCAGGCGGGCGGGATCGACTCCTTCGACGAGCAATTGGTCGAGCGTCCGGGCGAGATCCTCGGCGAGGCGCAGGGCCTCCGCCGCATCGACCCCCGCGACCTGCTGCTGGACCAGGCGGGCGAGCAGGAACAGCCGCTCGAGCGGTTCGACCGCGGGGGGAAGCGCCTCCCCTTCCCCGAGCGGCTCGAGCGCTCCTCCGATCCGCTCGTCCAGCTCCGGGTCGCCTACCGGCACGAGCCGGGGCAGGAGCAGGCCCCCGCCGGAACGTCTGACGAAGGCGTCGGCGATGGCG
>JBEVDE010000019.1:0-3006 GCA_040514175.1 Allosphingosinicella sp.
TCGGCCCGGCGAACTTGAAGGATGCTGGCTGAATTTTCTCTCCGTTGCGGTAGCGATGGGGAGGAACTCAGGTCAGCTTGATCTCCCGCAGCCGCTGCTGAAGGAATTCGTGCGCGGTGATCGGCTCGGGGTAGAGGTTGGGCCGCCCCTCCAGGCACTCGGGCAGGGTCTCGATCAGGAAATCGGGCCGGAAGTGGAGGAAGAAGGGCATCGAGTAGCGCGACTGGCCGCGCCGCTCGGGCGGCGGGTTGACGACCCGGTGGGTGGTCGAGCGAAGCACGTTGTTGGTGAGGCGCTGGAGCATGTCGCCGATATTGACGGCGAGCTCGCCCGGCTTCGGGCTGACCGGAAGCCAGTTGCCGTCGCGGTCGAGAAGCTCGAGGCCGGCCTCCTCGGCGCCGAGCAGAAGGGTGATCGTGTTGATGTCTTCGTGGGCGCCCGCGCGGACGTTGGGCCCGTCGCCGGGGATGGGCGGATAATGGAGCAGGCGAAGCACCGAATTGCCGTCCTTCACCGTATCCTCGAAATAATCGGGGGCGAGGCCGAGGTGGCGCGCGATCGCCTCGAGGATCCTGAGGCCGGCCTTGTCGAAGGCGGCGAACAGCTCGAGGAAGGTGGAGCGGAACGACTCGACCTCTTCCGGCCAGACGTTGGGCGCCATCTCCGCCTCATATTTGTGGCCCGGCGGAAGCTCGCGGCCGACATGCCAGAATTCCTTGAGATCGTAATTGACCGCGCCCTTGGCGGTCTCGATCCCGAACGGCGTATAGCCCCGGGCGCCGCCGCCGCCCTCGATCTTGTAGCCCTTCTTCACCGCCTCGGGGAGCGCGAAGAAGGCCTTGGCTTTCTCCTCCGCCCGGCGGATGAGGTCGGCGGGGATGCCGTGGTCGGCGATGATCGCGAAGCCGTAGCGCTCGAACGATTCCCCGAGCTCGCGGGCGAAGCCTTCGGGGTCGGAGTCGGAAGCCGTCAGCGAGACGGAGGCGATGCGGGGTTCTGAGACTGTGGCCATGGGCGCTTAATAGCCCCAACCGGCTAGCGCGTCACCCCG
Source organism: Allosphingosinicella sp. (assembly GCA_040514175.1). Lineage (GTDB taxonomy): Bacteria > Pseudomonadota > Alphaproteobacteria > Sphingomonadales > Sphingomonadaceae > Allosphingosinicella. The sequence goes on from JBEVDE010000019.1 coordinate 1,052, forward strand.
GCGAAGGCCGGGGTCCCGGCGGGAGAAAGGCGCCCGCGTAATTCGGTGTCAGACACCAATTTGTAAGTCGTTGATTCCGCTCGTGCCGGTCAGGGCAGCAGCAGCCCCGCCAGAGCGGCGCTCATCAGATTGGCGAGCGAGCCGGCGATCAGGGCGCGGATTCCGAGCCGGGCGATGACCGGGCGCTGGTTGGGAGCGAGACCGCCGGTGACCGCCATCTGGATGGCGATCGAGCTGAAATTGGCGAAACCGCACAAGGCGAAGGTGACGATCGCCCGGCTCCGGTCGCTGAGCGTGCCCGGCTGCATCGCCCCGAGGTCGATGAACGCGACGAACTCGTTCAGGACGATCTTGGTGCCGAACAGCCCGCCCGCCGTGCCGGCCTCGTTCCAGGGCACGCCGATCAGGAACATGATCGGCTGGAAGATATAGCCGACCAGCCGCTGGAAGCTGAGGCCGTCGATCCCGAACCAGGCGCCGACTCCGCCGAGCAGGCCGTTCAGGAGCGCCACCAGGGCGACGAAGGCGAGCACCATCGCGCCCACCGCGACGGCGAGCTTGACTCCGGTCTGGGCGCCCTGGGCGGCGGCCATGATGACGTTGGCGGGCTGCTCGCCTTCCTCGAACGTCTCGGCGACGTCGATCTTCTCCTCGGCCGGCCGCTCGGCGCCGTCCTCGAGCGGAAGCTCGTCGGTCCGAGGCTCGTCCGGCATGATCATTTTCGCCATCAGGATTCCGCCGGGCGCCGACATGAAGGCGGCGGCGAGGAGGAAGGGGAGATATTGCTCGCCGAGCAGCGCGGCGTAAGCGGCGAGGATGGTTCCGGCGACGCCGGCCATCCCGACCGTCATCAGGGTGAAGACTTGCGCGGGGGGCAGGGCGGCGAGATAGGGCCGGACGACCAGCGGCGATTCGCTCTGTCCGACGAAGATGTTCGCCGCCGCGCCGAGCGATTCGACCCGGCTGATCCCGGTCACCCAGCCGATCGCTCCGCCGACCCAGCGGACGATGCGCTGCATGATCCCGAGATAATAAAGGACGGCGACGAGGGCGGCGAAGAAGATGATCACCGGCAGGGCTTGGATGGCGAAATTCTGGCCGAGCGGATCGGTGGCGAGCCGGCCGAACAGGAATTCGGTGCCCTTGCCGGCATAGCCGAGCAGATTGGCGACCCCGCGCGAGAGCGCCTCGATTCCGGCCCGGCCCCAGCTCGTGTAGAGGACCAGCACGGCGATCCCCGCCTGGAGTGCGAAGGCGGCGCCGACGACGCGCAGCCGGATCGCCCGGCGGTTCGAGGAAATGAGGAAGGCGATCGCCAGGATCGCGGCGATGCCCGCGAGCCCCATCAATATCCGGTTGACCTCGGCCCCCATAAATTCCCCCTCACCAGACCATCTTGCGCTCGCCGGCCGCGATCGCGGCGTCGAGCTGGTCGATCACTTCCCCGATGTCGGTGCCGACGAGCAATTGCGCCCGCCGCGCGGGCGACATGAACCCGCTCATCGTGGCCTGATCGAGGAAACCGATCAAGCCGTCCCAGAAGCCCGAGACGTTGAGCAGGGCGAACGGCTTGGCATGGTAGCCCAAGGCGTTCCAGGTCCAGGCCTCGAACAATTCGTCGAACGTGCCGATCCCGCCGGGCAAAGCGACGAAGGCGTCGGTAAGCTCCGTCATCTTGGCCTTGCGCTCGTGCATCGAGGTGACGATGTGGAGCTCGGTCAAGCCGGTATGGGCGACCTCGAGATCGATCAGCGCCTGCGGGATCACGCCATAGGCCTCGCCGCCATTGTCGAGCACCGCGTCTGCGACCACGCCCATCAGGCCGAGCCGGCCGCCGCCATAGACGAGGCCGATGCCGCGTCGCGCCATCTCCTCGCCCAGGCCTTTCGCGAGGGCGGTGAAGGCGGGGTCGGTGCCGGGGGCAGAGCCGCAATAGACGGCGAGGCGTTTCATGG
>JBEVDE010000035.1:0-7525 GCA_040514175.1 Allosphingosinicella sp.
ATACCGTCATCCCGGCGAAAGCCGGGACCCCAGCCAGGATCGGCGCCGAGCTATTCACCTCACGAGGTCCCGGCTTTAGCCGGGATGACGGTATTTCTTTGCCTCCCACCCTCATCTGACAGCGCTCCAGGGCCGCGACAGGAGCACGGCGCAATTGATCAGGCCGACGAGCGAATAGGTTTGCGGGTAGTTCCCCCACAGCTCGCCGGTCTCGAAATCGGTGTCCTCCGAAAGCAGGCCGGCCGGGGTCAGCCGCTCCAGCATATGCTCGTAAAGCTCGCGCGCCTCCGCCTCGCGCCCGGCGAGATAGAGCGCCTCGATCAGCCAGAAAGTGCAGAAGTTGAAGGCCGTCTCGGGCAGTCCGAAATCGTCCTCGGCGGCGTAGCGGAGCATATGTTCGCCCCGCCTCAGGCCCTTCTCGACCGCCTCGAACGTAGCGAGGAAGCGCGGATCGCCGGGGGCGAGGAAACGCATGTCGACGAGCTGGAGAAGGCTGGCGTCGAGCTCGTCGCCGCCGAAACTGGCGGCGAAGCGGCGCTCGGGCGCGAACCAGGCGGCCTCCTCGATCCGGGCCCGGATCGCCGCGGCCCGGTCTCGCCACAGCGCCGCCCGGTCGTCGAGCCCGAGCACCTCGGCGGCGTTGGCGAGCCGGTCGCAGGCGGCCCAGCTCATCACCGAGCTGTAGGTGTGGACGGCGGTCCGGGTGCGATATTCCCAAAGCCCCGCATCGGGCTGGTCGTGCACTTCCCAGGCGCGCTCGCCGACCCGCTCGAGCGCGTGGAAATCGGCCTCGGTCGCCTTTCGGAACAGCCTTTCGTCGATGAAGGCCTGGACGTTGGAAAGGACGATCTGCCCGTAGGCGTCGTGCTGGATCTGGGTAAAAGCGGCGTTGCCGACCCGGACCGGGCCCATCGCGCGATAGCCGGCCAGCCCTTCCGCCTCGCCCTCGTCGAGCTTCGCCTCGCCCGACACGGCGTAGAGCGGCTGGATGTGGCCGCCCTTGGCCTCGTCGACGATGTTGCGCAGATAGCCCAGATACTTTTCCAGAACGTCGAGCGCGCCGAGCCGGTTCAGCGCCTGCACCGTGTAGTAGGCGTCGCGGATCCAGCAATAGCGATAATCCCAGTTGCGGCCGCTGCCCGGCGCCTCGGGGATGGAGGTGGTCAGCGCCGCGACGATCGCTCCGGTTTCCTCATGCTGGCACAGCTTGAGGGCGATGGCGGCGCGGATCACGATCCGCTGCCATTCGAGCGGAATGGCGAGGCCGCGAACCCAGCCGCGCCATTCGTCGGCCGTCTCGTGAAGCATCGCCGCGAGGCTGTGCCCGACATGGCCGACGAAGGGCTCGTCGGGGCCCAGGAAGAAATGGTGGTTCTGCTCGAGCCGAAAGCTCCGCCCCTCGATCAGATGGCCGACCGGAGCGTCGGTGGTCAGCCTCAGGGGCTGCGGCTTGACCAGATAGCGTATGTGGTTGGTGCCGCTGGTCCGCTCCGCCTCGCGGGCGCCCCAGCCGGTCGCGGGGTTGAGCGCCACCCGGATCCTCGGCGCGCCCTTGAGCGGCCTGACGATCCGGGCGAAGGCGACCGGGCGGTACATCCGGCCCGACCGCTCGAAGCGCGGGCAGAAGTCGAAAATCTCGGCGACCGCCCCGTCCGAATCGGTCAGCCGGGTGGTCAGGATCGCGGTGTTGCGCAGATAGCTCTGCTCGGAGTCGACCTGGTTTTCGACCGCGATCCGCCATTCTCCGCGCGGCAGGTCCGACTCGCCTTTGGGTTCGAGCAGCGAACAGAAGAGCGGATCGCCGTCCACCCGAGGCGCGCAGCCCCAGACGAAGCCGGCCTCGCGGTCGACGAGCGCGCTCACCTGGCAATTGCCGATCGGCCAGAGCGACAGGTCAGCCATAAGCCGCCGCCTCCAGCCAGGCGGTCACGCCGGCGACGCCCTCCAGCCGCCAGAGCGCCGCGCTCGGCCGGTCGGGGCCCACAAGCACCCCCTCCCCGCCCAGTGAAGCGGCGGCCCGAAACGCGTCCTCGTCGGTAAGATCGTCTCCCACGAACACAGGACGCGCGCCCGCAAAGGGTGGTTCCGTCATCAGCCGGAGAAGCGCCGCGCCCTTGTCCGTGCCGTGGGGACGAAGCTCGGCCACCATCTTGCCGCGCTGAAGGACGAGGCCCGAAACCACGGCGAGGGCCTCCAGGAAGGCGTCCACTTCCTCCGCCCGCTCCGGCGCGAGCCGATAGTGAAGCGCGATTCCGGCGGGCTTGTCCTCGATCAGCAGGCCCTCGCCCCCCGCCGCGAACCGGCGAATCGACTCGCGCGCCGAGTCCAGCCCGACGGGCGCGGCGACCGGAATCGAGCGCCCGTCGGCATAATGGAGCTCGGCTCCGTGCGAGCCCGACAGCACCGCCGCGAAGCCGCCGAGATGCTCCCTGAGATCGTCCACGGCGCGGCCGCTGACGATGGCGAGCCGTCCGTCCAAGCGCTCCGCGAGCCGGTCGAGCAGCGGCTTGAGCCCGCTCGGGACCGATATCGCGCCGGGCGCCTCGGCAAGCTCGACGAGAGTCCCGTCGAAGTCGAGGAAAAGCGCTGCGGGCGCGAACCGCGACAAGGGCGGCGGCGGAGAATCGGGCATGGCCCGCGTTGACAACATCGCCCGAGGAATCTCAACCGTTGTCAACGCTTTTCGCTTAAAGTTAAGTTTGCAAACATCGTAAGTGATGGAAAAATAATTGGTCCGAAACGGTTGATGATGGCGGAAATTCCTGTATCCATTTGGGCCCAGGGGGGACATTGATATGGCTGAACCGTTTCTCGCCGAGATCCGGATTGTCTCGTTCAACTTCGCGCCGAAAGGTTGGGCGATGACGAACGGACAGTTCCTGCCGATCAACCAGAACCAGGCGCTCTTCTCGCTGCTCGGCACCACCTACGGCGGCAATGGGCAGACGACCTTCGCCCTGCCCGACATTCGCGGCCGCGCCTCGATGCACTTCGGCGGCGGCCATACGCTCGGCGAGAAGGCGGGCGAGCAGGCGCATACCGTCACACTGAGCGAGATGCCCACCCACACCCATTTCGCCCAGGCCAGCAACAACACGGGCAGTGTCCAGACCGGCGCGGGCAACGTGCTCGGCGTGGTGGCGGGCCGGCTCTACACCGACGTGGCCGCGCTCACGACCCTCGCCCCCAGCACGATCACCAACGTGGGCGGGAGCCAGGCTCACCTCAACATGCAGCCTTTTCTGGCGCTGACCTACATCATCGCCCTGCAGGGCATCTTCCCGTCGCAGACTTGAGGGGGTAAACGACATGGCTCAGCCATATGTGGGCGAGATCAGGATCTTTGCCGGCAATTTCGCCCCGGCCGGATGGATGTTTTGCGAAGGCCAGCTGCTGCCGATCTCTGAGAATGAGACGCTGTTCCAGCTGATCGGGACGACCTACGGCGGCGATGGGGAATCGACCTTCGCGCTTCCGGACGTGCGCGGCCGCTCGCCGATCCATCAGGGCAACGGCTTCATCCTCGCCGAAACCGGCGGCGTCGAGACGGTCACGCTGACCGTCAACCAGATCCCTAACCACGGGCACCCGATGCTCGCTTCGACCAACGTCGCCCAGGACACCAGCCCCGCGGGCAAGATCCTCGGCCAGGCGGGCGGCGGCGCCCTGCCCTACATCCAGGACACCACCGATACGAACCTGAGCCCGCAGGCGGTCACCTCCGTCGGCGGCAGCCAGCCGCACGAGAACATGCAGCCGTATCTGTGCGTCAACTTCATCATCTCACTCTTCGGCATCTTTCCGAGCCCAACCTAGGAGATCCTTGCGATGGCTGATCCTTTCGTCGCCGAAATCCGGATTTTCGGGTTTAACTTCGCGCCCAAGGGCTGGGCGTTCTGCAACGGGCAGCTCATGCCGCTGTCGCAGAACACCGCGCTGTTCGCTCTGCTTGGAACCACTTATGGCGGCGACGGCAAGTCGACCTTCGCGCTGCCGGACATGCAGGGCAACATCCCCGTCCACCCCGGACAGGGCCCGGGGCTTAGCCTCTACGACCTCGGTCAGATGGGCGGTTCGGAGACCGTTACGCTCCTCGAGTCGGAGATACCGGCCCACACCCATGCGTGGCGCGATCACGACCTCGATCTGGGCGAGTTGAACGCCCCGTCGAACGTCCGGTCGCTCGCCCAGTCGGCGAATTCCAGCATCTATACGCCGGCCGCGGCCCTGACCCAGATGAACTTTCAGGCGCTGACGATTGCGGGCGGCAGCCTGCCGCACAACAATATGATGCCCTATCTGACGCTCAACTACTGCATTGCGCTGCAGGGCGTCTTCCCGCCGCGCGGCTAAGCCCGCAAGCCGTGCCGCCACCGCTTAAGGCTGCGGCACGGCTGCGCCTCCGCTACCGCACCGCCGCGGACGAGGATCTGCCGTTCCTCGCCCTCGTCTACGCCTCGACTCGAATCGAGGAAGTGGCGCAGACCGGATGGCCGCTGGAGGCTCAGCACCAGTTCCTCGCCCATCAGTTCGAAGCCCAGCATCTGCATTACCGGCAGCATTATCCCGCCGCCGAATGGCTGGTGATCGAGCGTGACGGAATTGCGGCCGGACGGCTGTACATCGAGGAATGGCCGGACCAGATAAGGTTGATCGACATCGCCCTTCTCCCGGACCATCGCGGCGGCGGCGCGGGCAGCGCGATCCTCTCCGACCTAATGGACATGGCCGCCGCGGCGGCAAAGCCGCTCACCATCCACGTCGAGAGAAACAATCCGGCGATGCGGCTATACCGGCGGCTCGGCTTCGCGCCGGTCGACGAGCACGGCGTCTACGATTTGATGGAATGGCGTCCTCCCGCAATCGGGCAGACGCCGTCTAGTTGAAGATCGCTTCGTACAAAGTCCCGCGCTCGTCACGCCCGACGGGAACGATGAACATGTCGAACTGCTGTTCGGCCCGTTGGAAGCGATAGATCGCCTGGATGAGGATGGGCTCGGCCGGGCCGCGCCACTCCAGCCGGAAGGCCCCGGCGTCCCGCATCGAGCGCGGCAGGCCCTCGGCCTTTTCGAGGACGAGCGGAAACGTGCCGTCGACGAAGACGATCTCGTACGTCTCGCCGACGAAGTCCTCGAAATCCTTCAGGCTCAAATCCATGCCCCGCTCCTAATCCAGTGTTTCGCCGGGCTCCACGCCCCAGATTTGATCCCGCCGGATGTAGCCCTGGCGGCCCCGCACGTCGAACAGGCACCAGTTACCGCCGCATTTCGAAACTCGTCCCACCACCCCCGGCTCGGCGAGGTAGCGGACCTTCGAATCCTCGCCCGGGTCCTCGCGCAACGGCTGCGCAGAGGCCCCGGTGACGAGTCCGGTCCTCCGGTCGCTCAGCAGGCGCTGGAGCATCCAGCCGGTGGTGCCCTCCGAATCCCTGACCTTGCGCCAATTCGGATAGGTCTCGACGACGCGGATCGGCAGGTCGGCGCGAAGGTAGAGCCAGGTCGCGGGATAATTCCGGCCCGGCCCGGTCCGCATCATCGCCTTGCCGGCGCTGATCGAGGCCCAGTAGGGCGTGGCGCGCTCCTCCTGCGCCTGCGCCGATCCGACCGCCAGGCCGAGCGTCAGCGCGGCCGCCAGCATGACTCTCCTCGCCATCTCGCGCCTCCTTCAACCGCCTCTTAGGGTGGAGCGGCCCTCTCGTTCAACGCCCATCTGCCTTGACGTCTCCCCTCCCCATTCCCAGGCGGGAATGATGAAAGTGGCCGTCACCCGAAAGCTACCGGACTCGGTCGAGGCGAAGCTCGCGGCGCGCTTCGACGCCGAGCTCAATTCGGCCGACTTGGCGTTCGGCCGCGACCGGCTCGAGGACGCGATGCGCCGCTGCGACGTGCTCGCTCCGAGCGTCCGCGACGGGATCGATGCGGAGCTCATCGCCGGCGCCGGCGAGCGGCTCAGGCTGATCGCCAATTTCGGCGCCGGCACCGACCATGTCGATCTCGAGGCGGCGCGAGCGCGCGGGATCGCGGTCACCAACACCCCGGACGTCCTCACCGAGGATACCGCCGATCTGGTGATGGCGCTGATCCTGACCGGCCCGCGGCGGCTCGGCGAGGGCGAACGGAATCTGCGCGCCGGGCGCTGGCGCGGCTGGAGCCCGACCGACCAGCACGGCCGGAGCCTCACCGGCAAGGCTTTGGGAATAATCGGCCTGGGGCGGATCGGCCGGGCGGTGGCGCGGCGGGCGCGGGCGTTCGGAATGGCGGTCCACTATCATAATCGCCACCCCGTGTCGGGCGAGGAGGCCGTTCATTGGCCCGATCTCGATGCGATGCTGGCCGGGATGGACGTGGTCAGCCTCAACGCGCCTTATGGACCGGAGACCCACCATCTGATCGACCGCCGGCGGCTCGGGCTGATGAAGGGCGATGCCTGGCTGATCAACGCCGCCCGCGGCGGCCTGGTTGACGAAGCGGCGTTGATTGCGTCGCTGGCGGGGGGCCACCTGGCCGGCGCCGCCTGCGACGTGTTCACGATTGAGCCCGACGCGAATCCGGCATTGCTGGCCCTGCCGACGTTTCTCGGCACGCCGCACATTGGCGGCGCCACCGCGGAAGCGCAGCTGGCGATGGGGCGCGCGGCGATCGCCGGACTCGCCAACGCCCGCGAAATCGCCGACGGCTGGCCGGTCTAGCGGGCGGGTCGCCCCAACTGCGGCGCCGGGCCTCCCGGCAAATCGCCTAGAATGACCAGATGCGTATTTTGATCACCGGCGGTGCGGGCTTCATTGGATCGCACCTGGCCGAGGCGTTGCTCGAGGCCCAGCACGAAGTGTTCGTCCTGGACGACCTGTCAACGGGGTCGATCGACAACATCGAACACCTGAAGGGCAAGCGCGGGTTTCACTACACGATCGACACGGTCTTCAACGACTCGCTGGTGGCCGAAATGGTCGACCGCGCTGATGTGGTGTTCCACCTGGCGGCCGCGGTTGGCGTGAAGCTGATTGTCGAGCGGCCGGTGCACACGATCGAAACCAACGTGCACGGCACCGAAGTGGTGCTCAAGCACGCCGCCAAGAAAAAGAAGCTGGTGTTCATTGCCTCGACCTCCGAGGTCTACGGCAAGAGCGTGCACGTGCCGTTCCGCGAGGACGCCGACCTGGTGATGGGCGCGACCACCCGGCACCGCTGGGCCTATGCCTGCAGCAAGGCGCTCGACGAGTTCCTGGCGCTGGCCTACTGGAAAGAGACCAAGCAGCCGGTGATCGTCATGCGCTTCTTCAACACCGTGGGCCCGCGCCAGACCGGCCAGTACGGGATGGTGGTGCCGACCTTCGTGCGGCAGGCGCTGCAGAACGAGCCGATCACCGTGTTCGGCGACGGCAGCCAGCAACGCAGCTTCACCTACGTCGGCGACGTGGTCGGGGCGCTCGTCAAGCTGATGGTCACGCCGTCGGCGGTCGGCCAGGTGTTCAACGTCGGCAACAGCGAAGAGGTCAGCATCCGCGAGCTGGCCGAACGGATCAAGA
>JBEVDE010000104.1:0-4543 GCA_040514175.1 Allosphingosinicella sp.
GAGCCCGATCACCACTTCCCACTCGCCGGTGGCGCCCTGGATTCTGTAATCAGACATAGGCCGGTCCAGGAAATGGGTTCACGCGGAGGCGCGGAGGCGCGGCGGGGGGCCGCGGGGCCGGGTCCGCGCCTCCGCGCCTCCGCGTGAACCAATAAGGGCCTTCGGCCATCACCACCAGGCTCCCGGCCTTACCGTGAAACCGGCGCGCTCTTCCAACGCGAGGGCGGCGTTGAGGACGCCCTGCTCGTCGAGCGCTCGGCCGACCAGCTGGAGGCCGAGCGGAAGGCCCTGGTCGTCGAGGCCGGCGGGCACGCTGATCGCGGGGAGGCCGGCGAGGCTGGCGGGGACGGCGAAGACGTCGTTCAGATACATGGCGATCGGATCGGCGCTCTTCTCGCCGAGCGCGAAGGCAGCCGAAGGCGCGGTGGGGGTGAGGATGAGGTCGCACTCGCCCCAAACGCGCTCGAAGTCGCGGGCGATCAACGCCCTCACCTTCTGGGCGCGGTTGAAATAGGCGTCGTAGAAGCCGGCCGAGAGGACGTAGGTGCCGATCATGATCCGCCGCTTCACTTCCGGGCCAAAGCCTTCGGAGCGGGTCGCCTCGTACATATCGGTGAGATTGCCGTTCTCGGGCAGGGCGCGGCGGCCGTAGCGCACCCCGTCGTAGCGGGCGAGGTTGGACGAGGCCTCGGCCGGGGCGATGATGTAATAAGTCGGAAGCGCGTATCGGGTGTGGGGCAGCGAGACCTCGACGATCTCGGCGCCGGCGTCGCGCATCAGCGCGATGCCCTTCTCCCACACCCGGTCGATCTCTGCGGGGACCCCGTCGATCCGATATTCTTTCGGAATCCCGATCCTTTTGCCGCGGACGTCGCTGTTCAACGCGGCCTCCCAGTTCGGCACGGGCAGGTCGAGCGAGGTCGAATCCTTCGCGTCGAAGCCGGCCATCGCCTCGAGCAGGATCGCGCAGTCCTTGACGTCGCGAGCCATCGGGCCGGCCTGGTCGAGGCTGGAGGCAAAGGCGACGATGCCCCAGCGCGAGCAGCGGCCGTAGGTCGGCTTGATGCCGGTGATGCCGACGAAGGCGGCGGGCTGGCGGATCGAGCCGCCGGTGTCGGTGCCGGTGACTCCCGGGGCGAGCCGGGCGGCGACCGCCGCCGCCGAGCCGCCCGAGCTTCCGCCCGGGGTGAGCGCGGCATTGCCGCCGTCGCTCCGGCGCCAGGGCGAGAGCACCGGTCCCCAGGCGCTGGTCTCATTGGACGAGCCCATGGCGAACTCGTCCATGTTCAGCTTGCCGAGCATTCCGGCGCCGGCGGCGAAGAGATTGGCCGAGACGGTGGATTCGTAGCGCGGCTTGAAGCCTTCGAGGATCCGGCTTCCGGCGGTGGTGGCGACGCCCTCGGTCGCGAACAAATCCTTGATCCCGAGCGGCACCCCCGAGAGCGGCTTCAGATCGCCCGAGGCTCGGGCGGAATCAGCCGCATCGGCGGCGGCCAGGGCATGCTCGGGAGTCTCGACGGTGAAGGCGTTGAGCCCCCGCCCCTTCTCGACCGCGGCGCTGAACGCGCCCGCGACCTCGCGCGCGGAGAAGGCGCCGTCGCGCACTCCGTCGCGGATCGCGGCGATGCCGAGATCGGTGAGTGAGGTCATGACGTCACCCTGGTGACGAGAAGGCCGGACATCATTCGATCACCTTGGGAACGGCGAAGAAGCCGTGCTCCGCCGCGGGGGCGTTGGCGAGGACGTCGTCGCGCTTGCCGCCGTCGGTGACGACGTCGTCGCGCAGGCGCAGAATGTTGGGGATGACGGCGGTCATCGGCTCGATACCCTCGACGTCCACCTCCTGAAGCTGCTCGACCCAGCCGAGGATATTGTTCAGCTCGGGGGCAAGCGCCTCCACCTCGGCGTCGGAAACGGCGATTCGGGCGAGCTTCGCGATATGGCGGACGGTGGCGGCGTCGACGGACATGGAGGGGCCGCTAGCATCCGCGCTGCGGTGCGGCAAGCTGGCCTACTCGAACGGCTCGCCGACAGGCTCTCCGCCGACGAACAGCTGCTGCCTCTCGACCGTCCGAACTTCGACCCGGCCTTCCGGAGCCACCGGCAGCGGAGCCGGGCCGCCGGCGACGAGCGGTTCCGGGACGCGCTGCTCCCAGGTCCCGTCCGGCTTCGCTTCGAACAGGTAGGCGGTGCAGCGGCGGCAGCCTGGGCGCAGTATCACAGCCCGCCCCGGCTCCACGAAAGCCAGGCGGCAGCTATCGTCGTGGCACTGATTGGTACGGCCGATCAGGTCGGCGAGGGCCGGCGGGATCGGCGCGCCGCCGTCGGCGCGAATCTTGAGCACAGGCCGCGCCCTGTACCCCGGCGCGTCGTGGGGATTCGGCTCCGCCGCCCAACGGGTCGAGGCTCGGAGCGCTTCGCGGGCGCGCTGGCGGATGATGAGATCGGAATTGCCGGCGAGCCGTTGCAGCGCCCGGCGCCCCGATGGGCCGAAATCGAAGCGGAGCGCCGCCCAGTCGAACCTGTCGGGGGCGATCCGGCCGGCCTGCAGCCGGGCGACCTGGTCGCGGGTCGAGATCGCTCCGAAGCTGACGATCGGCATCGCCAGGAACAGGGCGACCAGGCAGATGCCGACGGCGACGCGCAGGTTGAGGGTGCGAAGCAGGTCCGGCCAGCCGGCGCGGCCGCGGATCAGGGCGAACAGATAGGCGGCCGCGCCGGCGACGGTGATGGCGACGAACACCGCCGCCCACAGCCGGTCCGGGGTGAAGCCGTGCTGGGCGATGCGCTTTCCGGTCGAGACGGCGGCGACGAGGGCGAGCGGCAGGACCACCGCCGCAAGCGCGGCCGCGGCCCAGCGGACGATCCGAGGCCGCTCTTCATCCTCTCGCGCGCCGCTACCGATCACGGCATTGATCAGGACCACCGCGCCGAGGATGCAGACGAGCAGGATCGGCGTGGTCGCCCGGGTCTGCTCCCACAAGGGTTCGAGGCCGGTGAAGGGCAAGGCCGCGACGAAGAGGACGAGGCCGGCGGCGAGGATCGGGGCGAGGACAGAGAGTATCGCCGTCGCCACCCGCTGCAGGATGCCGACGATCCGGTCACGATCGCGCAGAAGCCCGACCGCGGCCCCGAGCGCGCCGCCGACAAGCATCCAATCGAACCATGCCTTGTCGAGCAGGTCCTTCAGCAGGCGTATGCCGATCAGCTGGAAAAGCTCGGAAAGCAGAAGGACGAGCAGGAAGGTGAGGAAGGCGAAGCCCCAGGCGACGATCCACAGGACGATGTTGGTCAGGATGTGCGCGTGGACGGCCCGGTAATCCATGGTCCAGCGGCCGGCGTCGCGCGCCGCCTGGAAGAGCGGGACCGCGATGACGAGGGCGAGCAGCGCCGAGGCGAGCTGCCAGCCTTCGCCGGCGCCCCAGCTGTCCGGCTGGCCGTTCCAATAGGTGACGAAACCGACGACGAGGCCGGCCCCGGCCGCGAAGAGCAGCGACCAGAGCCAGCGCGGCCTCTCGAGCGAGAAAGCGAAGACGATCCCGCCCGCCGCGATGGCGGCCGCAGCGCCCAGCCTCAGCGGAGTCTCGGTCCATTGCCAGGCCGAGTCGCCACGGGTGAGGAGATGGACGGTCAGCGCCAGAGCGGCGCCCAGCCCGAGCAGGAGCAAGGCTCGAAGCGGCCAGGGCTCGTGGTCGACCGGTTCCGCCTCGCTCATCTCATTCCTCCGCCCCGACGGCTCTTCTAGCCCTTGCAATCGAATCTACCATCCGCTTGTGCAGCGGCGATGCAGTCGGGGAGGATTTGATGCTGGCGCGGCGGTTTCTTTGGGTGGTGGCGGGGCTGACCATGCTCGTCATGGCCGCGGCGCTCCTCTATCGGCTGTTCGGGGCCGAGCTGCTTCGCTTCACGATGGTGCCGACCGCGGCCTTCGAAGGCGGCCCGCCGCCGCCGCCCAAAGCCTATGCCGACAAGAATCTGTGGATCGCCCGGCCGGACCTGGCCGACAGCCCGGCGCTGTGGATGCCGACCGGCCTGAAGCGCGAAGGCGAGCCGGCCGCGTCCGCTTTCTTCATCCATCCCACCTCCTATTTGCAGTCATCGCACTGGAACGCGCCGCTCGCCGATACGGAATCGCAATGGCGGGCCAGGCTGTTCGTGCAGAGCCAGGCGAGCGTGTTCAACTCGGTCGCCGAAATCTGGGCGCCGAAATACCGGCAGGCGACCTTCGGCGCCTTCCTCACCACCAAGGCCGAGGCGCAGAAGGCGCTCGACTTCGCCTATCGCGACGTCGCCGCGGCTTTCGACCAGTTCCTCGCCGAGGCGCCGAAGGACCGGCCGATCATTCTCGCCGGGCACAGCCAGGGCAGCCTTCACCTGATGCGCCTGCTCGCCGAGCGGATCGCGGGCAAGCCCGAGGCGAAGAGGATCGCCGCCGCCTCTGTGATCGGCTGGCCGGTCTCGGTCCCCGCCGATCTGCCCTCGCTCGGCCTCCCCGCCTGCGAGCGGCGCGAGCAGGCGCGCTGCGTGGTCAGCTGGCAGAGCT
>JBEVDE010000130.1:0-3598 GCA_040514175.1 Allosphingosinicella sp.
CCAGGCCATCTTCGACCGCGGCGCCCGACTCGACACCGACAAGCCCGGCACCGGCCTCGGCCTCGCCATCGTCCGCGACGTCGCCCAGATCTACGGCGGCTCGATCAGTCTCGAGGAGAGCGAGGATCTGGGCGGATTGCTGGCGCGGCTGAAGCTGCCTTTGTGCCATTGACCTCCCCTCCCTGGAAGGGAGGGGTCGGGGGTGGGTCCGCCGAAGGCGGCCGAAACTCACAGGCTGAAGGCAGTCTCGCGTTGCTCGCCTACCCACCCCTAACCCCTCCCTTCCAGGGAGGGGAACATCCCCTTGCCTTTCCTCCCTTCCCGGCGCAAATCGCGCGGCGATGAGCGCTTCCGTCCATCCCATCCGGCCCGGCCACGCCCCCTCGCTCGATCCGATGATCCAGTTGGTCTCGGCCGACCTTCACCACGTCAACACGGTCATCCTCGAGCGGATGCAGAGCCCGGTGGCGCTCATCCCCGAGCTCGCCGGCCATCTCATCGCCGGCGGCGGCAAGCGCATGCGGCCGATGCTGACCCTCGCCTGCGCCCGCCTGCTCGACTATCAGGGCGCCCGCCACCACAAGCTCGCCGCCGCGGTCGAGTTCATCCATACCGCGACCCTGCTCCACGACGACGTCGTCGACGGCTCCGGCCTGAGACGCGGCAAGCGCACCGCCAACATCATCTGGGGCAATCCGGCGAGCGTCCTGGTCGGCGACTTCCTCTTCTCGCGAAGCTTCGAGCTGATGGTCGAGGACGGGTCGTTGCGCGTGCTCAAGATCCTCTCCCGGGCCTCCGCGGTGAGCGCCGAGGGCGAGGTCGACCAGCTCACCGCCCAGCGCCGGATCGACACCGGCGAGGACCATTATCTGGAGATCATCCAGGCCAAGACCGCCGCCCTGTTCGCCGCCGCCTGCCGGATCGCGGCGGTCGTCGCCGAGCGCGGCGAGGAGGTCGAGGCCGCGCTCGACTGCTACGGCCGCAACCTCGGCATCGCCTTCCAGCTCGTCGACGACGCGATCGACTATGCGTCCGACGCCGAAACCATGGGCAAGGGCGTCGGCGACGACTTTCGCGACGGCAAGGTGACCTTGCCGGTGATCCTCGCTTATGCGCGCGGCTCGGCCGCCGAGCGCCGCTTCTGGCAGGAGGCGATGGAAGGCAGCCGGAGCTCCGACGACGACCTCGGCCGCGCCGTCCGGCTGCTCGAGAAGAGCGACGCCCTCGCCGACACGATCGACCGCGCCCGCACCTACGGCCAGCGCGCCATCGACGCCCTCGGCGCCTTTCCGGCGGGCAAGGCCCGGGCGGCGCTCACCGAGGCCGTCGAGTTCGCCATTTCCCGCGCTTATTGAGCGCGTACCCGTCACTTCGCAAAGTCGCGTCGTGACGGGCGTCACGGGAATCTCCGCCACTCGCTGGTAGCCGGGTCGAAGTCACTGCGGGCAATCGCCTGCATGCTGAGGGAGACACGCCATGGCCGCCGTCGACAACGTCAAGCTGGAGATCGCTGAAAATCAGGGCGCCGCCGCCGCCCTGGTGACGTACCGCCTCAAAGGCACGCCCCAGGAAGTGCTGGAGGACGAGATCTTTATCGAGGCGGTCGAACTGATCGGCGTCGACAAAATAGCCGGCGAAGATGGTCAGAACGAAGTGATTCCCGGCGTGCGCTTCGAACGTTCGGTGACCATACCGTCCCTCTTCGCGTTTCGCTCGCGGCTGCTGGCGATGCAGGCGAACGTCCTGAACGAGGACAGCAATCCGGGCCCATTCGACGTCAGGGTGGACGAAATTCAGGCGAGGGTGACGCTCTCGCGCAACTCGCGGGTGCTTTCGACCGCGAGCAGCGACCCCGTTCGCCGTGGCGGCATCAACTTTCGGCCGCCGGTCATTCCGGCCTGACGGGTCGAGGCGTCCGGCCGTCTGCCCGGTTGCCGACGCAGGCGGCAGCGAGGTACGGCGCGGCGGTGAGCAAGCTCCCGATCCACGCCGTCCTCCCGGATCTGCTTGCGGCCTTGCGCGCGGCCTCCAACGCCGTCCTCGTCGCCCCGCCGGGCGCCGGCAAGACCACCGCCGTGGCGCCCGCCCTCCTCGCCGAAGCCTGGTGCGCCGGCGAGATCCTGCTCCTCTCGCCGCGCCGCCTCGCCGCCCGCGCCGCCGCCGAGCGGATGGCCGAGCTGGCCGGCGAGCGCGCCGGGGAGACGATCGGCTATGCCACCCGCCTCGATTCGAAGCGCTCCGCCCGGACCCGGATCCTCGTCCTCACCGAGGGCATCTTCAGGAACCGGATCCAGGCCGATCCGGAGCTTGCCGGAGTCTCGGCGGTGCTGTTCGACGAGGTCCACGAGCGCAGTCTCGACAGCGATTTCGGACTGGCCCTGGCGCTCGACGCCCAGGGCGCCCTGCGGCCCGATTTGCGGCTCGTCGCCATGTCGGCGACCCTGGACGGGGAGCGCTTCGCGGCCCTGATGGCCAAGGGGGACAAGCCCGCCCCCGCGATCGAGAGCGAGGGCCGAAGCTTCCCGGTCGAGCTTCGCCATCTCGGCCGCTCCGCCGAAAAAAGGATCGAGGACGAGATGGCGGCGGCGATTCGCCGCGCCCTTGCTGAGGCCGAGGGCAGCCTGCTCGCCTTCCTTCCCGGGGTCGCCGAGATCGAGCGCACCGCCGAGCGGCTCGAAGGGCTTCCCGCCGGGGTCGATCTTCATCGCCTCCACGGCAGCCTCGAGCCCGGCGCCCAGCGCTCCGCCATCGCCGCGGCGCCGCCGGGCCGGCGCAAGATCGTCCTCGCCACCTCGATCGCCGAAACCAGCCTGACGCTGGACGGAGTCCGGATCGTCGTCGATTCCGGCCTCGCCCGCCGCCCCCGCTACGACCGCGGCGCCGGCATCACCCGCCTCGTGACCGAGCGCGCCAGCCGGGCGGCCGTGACCCAGCGCGCCGGCCGGGCGGGGCGGCAGGGGCCGGGGATCGTCTACCGGCTCTGGGCGGAAGCGGCGACGGCGGGCCTGCCGCGCTTCGACCCGCCCGAGATCCTGGAAGCCGATCTGAGCGCCCTCCTCCTCGACTGCGCGCTCTGGGGCGTCGGCGACCCGCGCGAGCTCGCCTGGCTCGACCCGCCGCCCGCCGCCGCCGTCGACGAAGCGCGGCGGCGCCTTCTGTCGCTCGGCGCGCTCGGCGAGGACGGCCGCCCGACCGCCCATGGCAAGGCGATCGCCGCCTTGCCGCTGCCGCCGCGCCTCGCCCACATGCTGATCGAGGCCCAGGCGCGCGGCTGGGGCGCGACGGCGGCTCAGCTGGCGGTGCTGCTGTCGGAGCGCGGGCTGGGGGGCAATGATGTCGACCTCGAGGCCAGGCTGAGGCGCTGGCGAAGCGAGCGCGGGAAACGCGCGGAGGCGGCCCGAGGTCTTGCGAAGCGGTGGGAGCCACTCACGATGCCCTCTCCCCTTCAGGGGAGAGGGTTGGGAGAGGGGGAATCCGAGCACTCCTTACCTCGCCCCCCCACCCCCGCCCCCACCCCCCGAGGGGGGAGGGGGGGGGGGCCCAGGGGAGGGTTGGGGCTCCCCCCCCCGCGCGCCCCGCCGCGCCGCCCCACCCGCGC
>JBEVDE010000164.1:0-4055 GCA_040514175.1 Allosphingosinicella sp.
TGATGATGGCGGGGGCGATGGGCTATACCGTGTGGGGCTGGAGCCGCGGCCAGTTCACCACCGGCGACGTCGTCCTCGTCAACACCCTTCTCGCCCAGCTTTTCCGGCCCCTGGACATGCTCGGCTGGGTCTACCGGACGATCCGCCAGGGCCTGATCGACATGGAGGCGATGTTCGCCCTGGTCGACACTCCGGCCGAGGTGAAGGACGTCGAGGGCGCGCCCGCCCTGAGACTGTCGCAGGGACGGGTCCGCTTCGAGGACGTCCGCTTCGGATATGACGGGAATCGCCAGATATTGCACGGAATCGACATAGATGTTGAGCCGGGGACGGTGACCGCGGTCGTCGGCCCGTCCGGCGCCGGCAAGTCGACCCTGTCGCGGCTCCTCTTCCGATTCTACGAGCCGACCGGCGGCCGCATCACCATCGACGGCCAGGACATCGGCCTCGTAACCCAGACCAGCCTGCGCGCCGCGATCGGGATCGTCCCGCAGGACACGGTCCTGTTCAACGACACGATCGGCTACAATATCGGCTACGGCCGCGACGGCGCCACCCAGGCGGAGATCGAGGGCGCGGCGCGCGGGGCCTCGATCCACGATTTCATCCTGAGCCTGCCCGACGGCTACGAGAGCCAGGTCGGCGAGCGCGGACTGAAGCTGTCGGGCGGCGAGAAGCAGCGGGTCGCGATCGCCCGCACCTTGCTCAAGGACCCGCCCATCCTGATCCTCGACGAGGCGACCAGCGCTTTGGACAGCCGCACCGAGGCGGCGATTCAGGAGACCCTGCAGAGCGTCACCGCCCGCCGCACCTCGATCGTCATCGCCCATCGGCTGTCGACGGTGGTCGACGCCGACCAGATCGTCGTGCTCGACGAGGGCCGGGTGGCCGAGCGCGGCACCCATGCCCAGCTGCTGAGGAAGAACGGCCTCTACGCCGACATGTGGGCGAGGCAGCAAAGCGAGGCGGAGGAGAAAGCCGAGGCGGCAGAGTAGAAAGCGCTTGCCTCAAGTGAAGCGCCGCGCTCAGCTTCTCGAAAGGAGAAGATCATGCCGTTGCTCCGTCTCTTGGCCCTCGCCGCGGCGCTGCTCGCCTTTCCCGCCGCCGCCAGGGACATTCCGAACATCCGTCTCGCTCCCGGCGAGTCCGTGACGGTGCGTTTCGATGATGGCGGCCGCGTTGGCGAGCCGTCCCGGGAGCGAGCGAAATGGACCCGCTACGACGTTCTCGCGGCACGGGAGCTCGCCGGAATGACCCCTCCGCAGGACGCCATGCCGGAGGGCATACCGCTGCGTGAACTCGACGGCGTGAAGCCCGAGCCGATTCCCGCCGACGAAGTGCGCGTGCGCTTCATGTCGATCGGCGACAAGCACGCCCTGCTCGTCGTCGAGAACGGGCAGGGGCGGGGTCTGCGCTATCGGGCGCGAATGACGGCGGGCGGCGTGACGAAGCCGACCGATGTCTGCATCGTCCTGCCCCGCCGCCCGAGCTACGAGCATTGGCCGTACCGGATCGAGCGCATCGAGCTATCCGATTTCGAGTTCATCCCGTGGAACGCGGATCGCCTTCCCACCTGCGACTGACGGTTGCGACCTCGGCCGGCCGCAATATAAAGTTTCGAATATCCAATGTTCTAGGCTCCGCGCCCCGCCCTCGACAGGCCCGGCCCCCATCCGCTAGCAGCGGTCCGTGACTCCCCTTTCGATCCTGCACGAGACCTTCGGCTTCCCGGCCTTCCGCGGCGTTCAGGAGCGGGTGATCGGGCGGGTCATGGCGGGCCAGCATAGTCTCGCGGTGATGCCGACCGGGTCGGGCAAGTCGCTCTGCTATCAGGTGCCGGCGCTCGCCCGGCCGGGCACCGCGCTCGTCATCTCGCCGCTGATCGCGCTGATGCACGACCAGATACGCTCGGCCACCAGCTTCGGGATCCGCGCCGCCTCGCTGACCTCGGCCGACGAGGACCGCCAGGAGACTCTGGCGCGGCTTAAAAGGGGCGAGCTCGACCTGCTCTACGTCGCTCCGGAGCGGGCCAGCGGCCAGGGCTTTCGCGAGCTGGCCGAGCGCACGCCGCTCTCCCTCGTCGCCGTCGACGAAGCCCATTGCGTCTCCGAATGGGGCCATGACTTCCGGCCCGACTACCGGCTGCTGAGGCCGCTGCTCGACGCCTTTCCGGACGTCCCGCGGCTCGCCCTCACCGCCACCGCCGACCGCCAGACCCGCGCCGACATCCTCGTTCAGCTCGGGATCCCGGACGACGGCCTGATCGTCGCCGGCTTCGACCGGCCCAACATCCGCTACCATGTCCGCCCGCGCGACGGGGTGGGCGCCCAATTGAAGGCCCTGCTCGCCGAGCAGCCGGGACCGGGCATCGTCTACGCCACCAGCCGCGACAAGACCGAGAAGCTCGCCGTCCAGCTCGGCGAGGGCGGGCGCAAGGTGCTGCCCTACCATGCCGGGCTCGACGCCCGGGTGCGCGCCGCCAACCAGAAGGCCTTCGTCTCGTCCGAGGACATGGTGATGGTCGCGACCATCGCCTTCGGCATGGGCATCGACAAGCCGGACGTCCGCTTCGTCGCCCATGCCGGCCTGCCCAAGTCGATCGAGGCCTTCTACCAGGAGACCGGCCGGGCCGGCCGCGACGGCGACCCGGCCGAGGCCTGGCTGTTCTGGGGGGCGGAGGATTTCGCCCGCGCCCGCCAGCGGCTCGAGACCGAGGTTCCGGAGGCGCGCCGGCCCGGGGAGCGGCAGCGGCTCAACGCGCTCGCCGCGATGGTCGAGACCGCCGGCTGCCGCCGCGCCCTGCTGCTTCGCCATTTCGGCGAGGACCCGCCCGAGCGCTGCGGCAATTGCGACAATTGCCTGGCGCCGCCGGTCACGGTCGACGCCACCGAGGCGGCGCGCAAATTGCTCTCCGCCGCCTTCCGGACCGAGATGCGCTTCGGGATCGGGCATCTGACCGACGTCCTCGCCGGCCGCGACACCGAGAAAGTGAGGAGCTTCGGCCACGACCGGGTTTCCGTCTTCGGAATCGCCGGCGAGGAGGAGCTTGCGCTGATGAAGCCGGTCGCCCGGGCTCTGCTCGCCCGCGACGCGTTCCGCGCCGATCCCTACGGCGGCCTCAGTTTCGGCCCGGCGGCCAAGCCGATCCTGCGCGGCGAGGAGAGGCTCGAGCTGGTGCTTCCCCCGGCCCGGCGCCCGCGCAAGCGCCGCGACCGGACCGGCGCGGATTTCCCGCACGATCCCTTGTTCGAGGCGCTGCGCGCCCGCCGCCGCGATCTGGCGAAGGAGGCGGGGGTGCCGCCCTACGTCATCTTTCACGACAGCACGTTGCGGGAGATGGCCGAGCTCAGGCCGGAAACCCTCCACGCCCTGTCGCGGGTCTCGGGGGTGGGCCAGGCCAAGCTGGAGCGCTACGGCGAGGCGTTCGTCGAGGTGGTGCGGGGATTTTCCTGACCGTAAGGAGTGGCGATGCGCAGGCTCGATCAGACCACCTTCGTCTTCGTCCGCCAGCTCACCGCCGGCGACCTGGACGAAGCCGCCGCCAAGGGAATTCGGCTGATCGTCAACAACCGCCCCGACGCCGAGGAGCCCGGCCAGCCTTCGTCCGCCGAGCTCGAGGCGGCCGCCCGCGCCGCCGGTCTGAACTATGTCCACATCCCGGTCGCCGGGGCCTTCGCGCCGGCCCAGATCGAGGCGATGGCGGAAGCGCTGGAGCAGGGGCCGGTGCTCGCCTTCTGCCGCTCCGGCACGCGCTCGACCTTCCTGTGGGCGCTGGCCCGGGCCAGGCGTGGCGCGTCCGTGGAGGAGAGCGTCGCCGCCGCGGCGGCCGCCGGCTACGACCTCGGGCCGATCCGCACCTGGCTCTGAAACCTGAAATCCTGAATTCGGTGACAGTGCACTAATTACCCGGGAATTCGGAAATCGGTGACAGTGCACTAATTACCCGCCTTCCTGAGGCGGCCTGAAAAAAGTGCACTGTCACCGAATTCCCTGTCACCGAATTCCCGGGTAATTAGTGCACTGTCACCGAATTAATTTGAGAGCCGATCCGCGTC
>JBEVDE010000447.1:0-4446 GCA_040514175.1 Allosphingosinicella sp.
ACTCTTCCCCAGCCCGGCGACAATTCGGAGACCTATTGCTTCGTCGAGCTGCAGCTCGACGCCGTCTTCAAGCCGAACGACGGCGTGCTCGCCGCTACCGCCTTGCTGTCCAACAATTCCTACGTGATCACCCCCGATTGCCACCTGACCGGCGGCTTCGCCTTCTCGGCCTGGTTCGGATCCAACGCCCATGCCGGCGATTTCGTGCTGACGCTCGGCGGCTACCATCCCGCCTTCAAGGTCCCCAGCCATTATCCGGCGGTGCCGCGGCTCGCCTTCAACTGGTCGGTCAGCGACTGCGTCACGATCCAGGGCGACGCCTATTTCGCGCTCACCCCCTCCTGCGCGATGGGCGGCGGCGGGCTGCAGGCGCTGTTCCACGACGGCGACCTGCAGGCGTGGTTCACCGCCAATGCCGATTTCCTGATCTCGTGGCGGCCATTCTGGTTCAGCGGCGGAATCGACGTCGAGATCGGCGCCTCCTACCGGCTCAACCTCGGTTTCTGCCACAAGACTCTGTCGCTCTCGATCGGCGCGTCGGTGACGATCTGGGGCCCGCCGACGGGCGGCACCGTCCACGTCCATTTCGTCGTCGTCTCCTTCACCGTCTCGTTCGGCTCGGACAGCGCTGGCAGCAGCAACGACCCGCTCCCCTGGGACGCGTTCAAGGCGTTGCTGCCGAGCCCGAAGAGCCAGTGCACGGCGATCGCCGGCGACGGCCTCGCCAAGACCGATCACGGCGCCGCGGGCGGGCAGCCGCCGCCGTCCGGCCCGGCGCGCTGGGTCGTGCGCCCGCGCGGCTTCGCATTCAGCACCAATTCGGCGATCCCGGCCAGCCATCTCGCCAGCGATCCGCCTCTGCCGAACCATGCCGCGGGCGATGCCGACCGTACCATCTCGATCCGACCGATGTTCCTCGACGGGATCAAATCCGTCCACACGGTCAAGATCAGCCCCAACTCGCCCGACGCCGACGGCATTCCCCTCGCCGACTGGACGCTGACTCCGCGCACTCGCAACGTACCGGGCTCGCTGTGGGGCGCCGCGCCCTCGGACAAGACCCAGACTCCGCCGGCGAGCGCCGACCTCGTCCCCGATCAGTTCGTCGGCTACGACCTCACCAGCCCGCCGACGAGCCTCCTCGGCGAGGTCGGAGCGGTCGCCTACAAGGAACTGGCGAGCGAGGGCATCGACCCGGGCCAATCGCCGCTCGACACCGCCATCACGGTCGACCCGAGCTATTTGCCGACGGCCTCCACCGGGATGATCGCCGCGATCGGCGCGATCGACCAGGGCGACGCCTTCGACAACAGAGCCGCGCTGTTCGCGGCGCTGCTGCCGGTCGCCGCCGCCGGCACCCTCACCAACGGCGCGCTCCCCCTGATGGCCGCCAACGCGGCGCATCTGTTCGCCGACGCGCCCATGGAGTCGTCGCAATGAGCGATCCCGACCCCCGGCCGATCCCGCTCGGCGACGTCGATTTCTTCGACCGGATGAAGCCGAGCCTCGACGGCGGCAATTATTGGGTGACGATATCGCACGCGATCCACGATGCCCACGACGCTCCCGTCAACACCGATCCGATCGAGGCCGGGTTGCAGGAGTTCGTCGTCCACGCCCCGCAATTCACGCTGGAGGCGGATGAGATCGTCAGCATGCATCCGCCGCCCGCCGCCAGCGGCCGCTTCGCCGAGCAGCTGCCGCACGTCGTGCTGCGCGAGCCGGCGCTGCCGTGGGAGCGCGAGGTCGACAACGGCTCGGAGCCGACCAAGCCCTGGCTTGCACTGCTGGTTCTGACCGAGGACGAGATCGAGGGGCCGGCCTCGTCGCCGACCCGCACCAGCAGCGCCACCGTCGACTCGTTCCTCAACACCGCGGACTCCGTCTACCGGCCCAAGGCGACCCGCGAGGACGATGTCGACCCACTCTCGACCTGCACCTTCATCCAGCTCGGGATCGACGTGTTCACGGAGGTGATGCCGCGGCTCGACGAGACCCGCTTCCTCGCCCATTGCCGGCAGGCGAACGTCGGCGACAAGGCGGCACTCGGCCTCGATCCGGACGGCTTCTTTTCGATCGTCCTCGCCAACCGTTTCCCCGCGGCGCCCACCGACACCCCTGCGACGAAGAACATCGTCCACCTGGTTTCGATCGAGGGGCTGGAGGGGCTGCTGGTCGAGACTCCCGATTTCGCCGGCTGCACCAGCGTCGCTCTGATCTCGCTGGCGAGCTGGACCTTCCAGTGCCTCCCGGACAAGACGCTCCACTTCCGCCGTCTGTGCGAGAATTTCGTCGCATCGGAGACGACGGCGGGCGGCGCCTTCGACGCGAGCCGCCTCGCTCTGACCCTTCCCGTGCCGGACGGGTCCGCCGCCGGCGCCGGCGCCGAGGTGGCGGCGCGGATCGGCAAGGGCTTCGTCCCGCTCGCCTACCGCACCCGCACCGGCGAGGACAGCTTCGCCTGGTATCGCGGACCGCTGGTCCCGGTGGTGACCAAGCCGCTCGACAAGGCCGCCCCCTTCCTCACCGCCGACGCGGCGATGGCCTATCAGCCCGATCGGGGCGTGTTCGATCTTTCGCTCGCCGCCGCCTGGGAAGCCGGCCGCGCCGCCGCCTTGTCCGACTCGGCCTTCGGCCGCCGCTTGCTCGATTTCCGCCGCCGCGCGCACCGCCTGACCGACCAGCTGCTGCACCGCCTGAGCGACGTCTTCAGCCCGGGCGAGATCGCCGGCCTCTCGGCCGATTCCGCCGTCGAGGACGCTTTCCTGAAGCTGCTCCAGGAGGATCTGATCGGCACGGTTGCAAGCATCGCCGGCGCGAAGCTCGATCCGCCCGCCGCCCCGGCCGCTGCCGATCCGCCGGCCGATCCGAAGGCGGCCGTCGAGGCCTTCCTCGCCGATCCGGACACGCAGACGCTGCTCACCGGGCTGGTCGGCGACGACCTTACCGGCATCGCCCAATGGCTCGCGCGGCTGCTTCTGCTCTATCCGCTGCCGTTCAACCTGCTCGTCCCCGACGAGCGCATGGCTCCGGTGGAATCGCTGCGCTTCTTCTATCTCGACAACAACTGGACCGATGCGCTTCTCGACGGCGCGCTCAGCCTCGGCCTCGAATCGAGCCGTCACACCTTCTTTCACCTGATGACCCGCGATCTGCTCCAGCAGGCGGCCTATGACGGGGCCCGGGCGCTGCGCGCCGGCATCATTGGCGTCGATCCGCCGGCCGAGGACGTCGCCGACAATATCATCACCGGGGTCCTGATCCGCTCGGCGCTCGTCTCGGGCTGGCCGACCCTGGCGGTGCGACCCTGGCTCGATTCGGGCGCCACCCAGATGCTCCGTATCCTGCGCATGGATCATCTTTCGCCGACCGTGCTCCTGTGCCTGTTCAGCGGCGTTCCGGCCGCGGTCGAGCTCGCCGAGCCGCAGGAAGGGCTGCAGCTCGGAGTCGACGCGGAGGGCAATGTCACCCTTCGGAACCTGATCGCGCCAGCGGATGCGGGCGCGAACCCCCTCGGGCGTCAAATCGGCACTCCCTTCCCCGTCTATCTTCCGGACGGGGCGCTGCCCTATGTCCGAGCGACCGGCAGCCGGACGCTCGACTTCGCCAAACTCGTGGCCGCGATCGAGGCCGCGCTGACCGGCGCGGGCGGAATGCCGGCGGGCACGCCGCTCGGGCCCGCCCAGCTCGCCATGCAGATGGTGAAGGCGCCCGAGAAGATCCTGTTCAACAGCAAGCCCGCGTAGCGGCCCGGAGGCACTCGAATGGACGCCGCCAATGTCATCGTGCCGATGCGCTGCGAAGCTCTGATGGTGAACGCGGGAGTGAAGGCCGATCCGACCTGCATCTGGCAATTCCAATATGCCGCTCTCGCCGATTTCAAATCGCCCGAGCCGCGCGGCTGCGACACCGCCACGGGCCAGCTCGATCCGGGCGTCTACCTGCACTGGACCTTGCCGAACGCCATGCGCTCCGGGCGCCAGGAGGCGGCGGCCGGTCCGGTGAACTACCCGCTGGTGCCGAACCGCTGGCTGGTCCTGAGGCTGGCCCGCTCGCCCTCGAGCTCGGGCGCGCCCGCCGTCAAGGCGATGGTGGTCGAAAGCGACTGCCCTTTCGTCGCCGGCCTCGCGCCCGGCGACTTCACTCAGTCGTCTTCCTACTGGGCCGATCCCGATATGGTCCAGAAGGCGTGGAAGAAGTCGCAGGAGCCGCATCGGCAGCAATGGGTCGCGATGGGCGACAGCGGCCTGCCGCTGGCGAGCATCGGCATCCGCTTCCCCCTCGAAGGCTGGACCGAGCAGGCCGCAAGCGACATGTTCCTGACCGCGGTGGCCCCCGCCAATCCGGCGTTCAGCGGCTATTTCCCGCACCACCGGAACGTGTTCGGCACCTATGACGACCTTTCGGACCTGAGCGGCGACCAGACGCTCAGCTATTATGTGCTCG
>JBEVDE010000448.1:0-47187 GCA_040514175.1 Allosphingosinicella sp.
GAAGCTGGCCGGCCTCGATCTTGTCGGTACGGCTGTCGGGGGTCTTGTCGAGAGTCCAGTCGGCGATGCCCAGCTCTATGTCGAAATGGCCGGGATCGATCGTGCAGGCGGGCGTGCCGAGCCCGGGCCGATCGGGGCAGAAGTCGCGAGGCTCTTCGGCGCGGGCCGCCGACGCGGCGAGGGCGAGAGCGGAGATGGCGAGCATGATCCGGGCGGGCGGCATCGGCCATGTTTAGACCGCTCAGGACCGAGCGGAAGCGTAAATCGAAGCGATAAGCTTCCCCTCCCTGGAAGGGAGGGGCTAGGGGTGGGCAGGCGAGCGAAGCGAGACTTTCTTCGGACTCGGAGTTTCGGCCGCCTTCGGCGGACCCACCCCCCGACCCCTCCCTTGCAGGGAGGGGAGAAATCAGGCGATACCGCCCCCATGACCGATCTAGACTCCTTCATCGCCGGCCTGCCCAAGGCCGAATTGCACATGCATATCGAGGGCAGCCTCGAGCCCGAATTGATGTTCGAGCTCGCCCGGCGCAACCGGGTGGAGATACCGTTCCGAAGCGTCGAGGAGGTGCGGGCGGCCTACAGCTTCTCGAACCTCCAGGACTTTCTCGACATTTATTATCAAGGCGCGGCGGTGCTTCGGACCGAGGAGGATTTCCGCGACCTCGCGCTGGCCTATTTCGACCGCGCCGCCGCCGATTGCGTGACCCATGCCGAAATCTTCTTCGATCCCCAGACCCACACCGACCGCGGCATAGCGTTCGATGTGGTGATGGCCGGCCTGCTCGCGGGCATGGCGGAGGCGCGCGAGCGGCACGGGCTCAGCTCGAAGCTCATCCTCTGCTTCCTGCGCCATCTCGACGAAGAGGCCGCCTTCGCCACCCTGCGCGAGGCGGAGCCCTGGCTCGACCGGATCGAGGCGGTCGGGCTCGATTCCTCGGAGCTCGGCCACCCGCCGGAGAAGTTCGCCCGGGTCTTCCGGCGGGCTTCGGAGCAAGGGTTGAAGCGGGTCGCCCATGCCGGCGAGGAAGGGCCGCCCGACTATGTCTGGCAGGCGCTGGATGTGCTCGAGGTCGACCGGCTCGACCATGGCAATAGGTCGCTCGAGGATCCGCGGCTGGTCGAGCGGCTGGCGCGGGAGCGGATGACCCTGACCGTCTGCCCGCTCTCCAACCACAAGCTCTGCGTCGTCTCCGACCTCGCCGCGCATCCGATCGATAGGATGCTGGCGGCCGGGCTTCGCGCGACGATCAACTCGGACGATCCCGCTTATTTCGGCGGCTATGTGAACGACAATTACCGCGCGGTGGCGGGGGCGCTCGGCCGCGAGGCGATCGCGACATTGGCCAGGAACAGCTTCGAGGGGTCGTTTCTCGACGAGGCGGAGAAAGCGGCGCAGATCGCGACGCTGGATCGGTATCTGGCCGAACCTTCCCTCCCTGCAAGGGAGGGGCCGGGGGTGGGTCCGCCGAAGGCGGCCGAAACTCCGACGCCGTAAAAGTCTCGCGGCGCTCGCCTACCCACCCCCAACCCCTCCCGTGCAGGGAGGGGAGTAAAGCGCGCCGCACTCAGGCCCGCCCACCCCCGCCGGAGAACGCATGATCAGCCGCCCGTCCGGTGCCGCGGCGAAGCTGGCCTGGCTGGGATAAGCGAAGTGGAGGCCGAGCTCGGCGAAGCGGCGCAGGATGTCGAGCATCACCGCCTGGCGAGCGTTCAGGAAATCCTCCAGCTGCCGCGATTCCACGCTGAAGATGAGCTCGAAATCCAGTGAGGACGGGGCGAATTTGACGAGGTGGGCGCGGTCGAACCTCGCCTGCGGCTGGCGGCGGACGATCGCCTCCAGCTCGGCGGGCAGTTTCGCGAGCGTCTCAGGCGGCGTCTGGAAGACCAGGCTGAGCAGGATCTGGACGCGCCTATGCTCGAGCCTCGTCATGTTCTGCAGCCGGGCGTTGAGCAGATTGGCGTTGGAGACGATCAGCTCCTCGCCGTTGACGGAGCGGATGCGGGTGCTCTTGAGCCCGATCCGCTCGACCGTTCCGCTATGCTGGTCGAAGGTGATCGTGTCGCCGCGCCGGAAGGGCTTGTCGAAGAGGATGGAGAGGGCGGCGAACAGGTCGGAGAAGATGCCCTGGGCGGCGAGGCCGATGGCGATTCCGCCGATGCCGAGGCCGGCGATGAGGCCGGTGACGTTGACGCCCAGATTGTCGAGGATGAGGATGATGGCGATGGCGAACAGGGTCACCGTCACCAGCAGCCGGATGATCCCGATCGCCGAGGCGAGCGAGCTCTGCTCCTGGTCGCCGGTGCGGTGGGCGACGTAGCCGAGGATCAGCTCGCGCCCCCAGATCGCCGCCTGCAGGCACGCCGTGATGACGAAGCCGACATGGATGAACTCCATCAGTGCGGGCGGGGTGCTGGCATGGTCGGCGACGAGCTGCGCCGAGGTGAAGATGATGAAGTAGATCTTGGTCTTGGCCAGCGCCCGGGCGAAGATGGCCGGCCAGTGCGGGTCGCCGCCGATCCGGGCGATCAGCTTGCAGCCCAATGAGCGCACGGCGAGCATCGCCAGCGCGATCGCTATCCCGATCGCCGCGGCGACGAGGATGCCGACGAGATTGCCGCTGATCCAGGCCTGCGCCTCGGCGGCGAGAGCGCTGCTCTTCGCGATGAAGTTCGACGTCGTGCCTGCCATCAGGCGGCCTTTGCGCGACTTTTACCCTTCCCGTCCACCCTCGCCTGCTCACCGGGCAGAGCGTCGAGGAATTCGATCAGGCCGCGCTCGGCCGAGCTCAGATATTTGGACGCGCGCGGCAGCGGCTCGTCGCCGATCGCTCCGGCATCCTTCGCCGCTTCGATCAGGGCCGGATGGACGTAGGACTTGCGGCTGATCGCGGCGGTGTTGCCGAGCGCCTCGGCGACCGGCTCGATCATGCTCTTCAGCTTGACGCTGCCGTGCTTGCGGCAGCGGCGGAT
The DNA here is from genome assembly GCA_040514175.1 of Allosphingosinicella sp. Lineage (GTDB taxonomy): Bacteria > Pseudomonadota > Alphaproteobacteria > Sphingomonadales > Sphingomonadaceae > Allosphingosinicella. The sequence continues at coordinate 2,971 of JBEVDE010000448.1, forward strand.
CATCTCCTCGAAGGCGATGGTGCTCGCGCCCCAGGTGCGGAAATCCTTGGCGGTGAACTCCTCGCCCATCGCCTCGCGGATATAGTCGTTGACGTCGCTCGACGAAGCCGGACAGACGTCGCCCGCCTCGTTCACATATTCGAAGAGATTCTGCCCCGGCAGGTCCTGGGTGCGCCGGGCGATGCGGATGAGGTTGCGGTCGGTGAGGGTGACCGAGCGCTTGACGCCATGCTTACCGGTATAGGCGATCTTGAGCTGGCCGCGAGTCACCTTGGCGTGGCGGTTGCGCAGGGTGGTCGCTCCGAAGCTCTTGTTGTCCTTCGCATATTCCTCGTTGCCGACCCGCATCCTGGTCTCGTCGATCAGCCGGACCACCGCCGCGAGCACGGTGTCGCGGACCGTCGGCTTGCCGGCCAGATCCGCCTCCACCTTCTTGCGCAGCTTCGGCAGGACCCGCCCGAAGGCGGCGAGCCGCTCATATTTGGCCGCGTCCTGCTTCGCCCGGTAATCGGGATGGTAGCGATATTGCTTGCGGCCCTTCGCGTCGTAGCCGGTCGCCTGGATGTGGCCGTTCGGCTTGGGACAGAACCAGCAGCGCTCGTAGGCGGGCGGCATGCCGATCGCGTTCAGCCGGTCGATCTCGTCGCGGTCCTTGATCCGGCCGCCGTCGGGCGCGAAATATTGCCAGTAGCGGCCGCTTCGCTTGCGGGTGATTCCGGGCAGGCTTGAATCGTCGACGAAGCAGAGCATGGGGGCTCTAAGCGCCCGCCCGGGCGCTTCGTTCCGGAACGCCGGTGAAGTCTTGCCGTTGAAGGCGCCGAAGGAGAATTTCATGCCCAACATATCCGAAGCGAAGATCCTGATCATCGCCACCGACGGCTATGAGGATTCGGAGCTGCTCGAGCCGCGCCGGATCCTTCGCGAGCGCGGCGCCCACGTCACTTTAGCCTCGCTCGAGACGGGCGAGATCGAGGGCGACAATGGCGCCACCGTCGCGGTCGATTGCACGATCGGCGAGGTCGACGCGGCCGATTACGGCGCCCTCGTCCTGCCCGGCGGAACCAAGAATCCCGACGCGCTGAGGATGGACGAGCGGGTCGTGGCGACGATCCGCGCCTTCGCCGCGGCCGGCAAGCCCGTCGCCGCCATCTGCCACGGCCCCTGGCTGCTGATCGAGGCGGACCTCGTGCGCGGCCGAAGGGTCACCGGCTGGCCGTCGATCCGGACCGATTTGCGCAACGCCGGCGGCGAGGTGGTCGACGAGGCGGCGGTCACCGACGGCAACATCGTCACCAGCCGCAAGCCGGAAGACATACCCGCCTTCACCGACGCGCTGATCGCCCTCTACGAGAAAGCGGAGGCCCGGCTCGAGACCGCCTGAGCGGGGAGGAAGGGCTTCTTCGCCGCGGCCCGGGCGCGCCGGGCGAGGTGGGAGTCGAGGCCGATCCCCACCGCGAACATCAGCCAGGGGAAAGGCTGATAGGCGATCCCGACGAACAGGGATCCGATCAGATAGATGATCTGGAAATGCTGGAGGGAGGTAGCGAGCGGGGCGATCCATCGATCGTCCCCTTCCGCCCCGCGGTAGCGGCGCCGGATCACCTCCAGCCGAAGCAGTCCCGCCCCCTGGATGAGGAGGAAGAGGATCAGGCCCGGAAAGCCCTGCTCGCCGAGCATCTCGAAATAGGAGCTGTGATAGGCGCGCGATTCATCGAGGCTGGTGCGCGCGGTGATCGTCTCGACGCCCCCCGAATTCTGGACGGCGACGGTCTTCACCTCGATCTTGTTCTGGCGATAGGCGCCGAAGCCGCCGCCGAGCGGATGCTCCTGGGCGTAGTTCCAGGTCCATTCCCAGACGGCGAGCCGCACCCCGGCGCTATTGTCCGACTGATAGCCCTGGATGGTCGACATCCTCCCGGTGAACGAATCGGGCAGGAACGGCACCGAGCCGAGGACGAGCAGGCCGGCTCCGGCCATATAGAGGAAGCGCCGCTTGACGTCGCGAAGCGTGAGCAGGCCGAGCATTGCGATGCAGACCAGCCCGGTCCGCGCCTCGGTTCCGATCGGCATCAGCAGGCAGGCGAAGACGAGGCCGGCGGCGAACGCCTTCACCCGCCAGTCGGGCGGGAACACGGTGCCGTAGCGCGCCAGCCACAGGATCACCGGAATGAGGGCGATCGCCACGGTGGAGATGGTGCTGCTCTCGTAGAGGTTGCTGTTGTTGGTCACCATCAGGTTGAGGACGCCGTAGCCGCCGCCCGAGGCGACCGTCTTCAGGCCGCCGACGATGATGATCGCGGCCGCCGACAAGGTGAGGAAGAGGAGCACGGCCTCGATCCTCAGCTTCGAGCGCAGCGTGAGCGGAAGGAAGATGGCGAAGGCCAGCGCCTTCGACGCCCAGTCCCATTTGTCCGCGGCGTCGATCGGAAAGTCGGCGTTGGCGGTGGTGTAGAAAGTGTAGGCGAGCAGGATCGCGAGCAGCCCCTGGCGGACGGTGAAGCGCAGGCCGTCCTTCTTCTCGAACAACAGCCAGCCGGCGAAGGCGAGGCAGGCGACGATGAGGGAGAGCTGGAGGCTGTTCAGCAGATAATAGGACAGGCGCTGCGGCGAGACCGTGTCGATATAGGCGTAAGCGAGCACGAACAGGAACGGCCGGCGGAAGCCGAGCCCGAGCAGAGCGACGAGGAAGGCGACGAAGGCGAGGTCACGCATCCGGGCGGGCCTTGCCGAACGTCCAGCCGCGCCGTTTCGGAGAGTCGCCCGCCGCGGCATCGTCGTCGAGGTCGGGGCGCGACAGCAGGCGCCAGGCGACGAGCAGAAGCAGGCCGTGGGTCAGCGCCAGCGAGAAATTGTCGATCATCGGGAGCCGTCCTGCGCGCGCCTCATCGCTCACCCTTAGAGCGGCTCGGTTGACGGGCCGTTAAGCGTGGTTTCGCACTCATTCGCCGAGCCTCATAACCCCTCTCCCGCTTTTCGCGGGAGAGGAGGGGCCCAAGCCGGAAGGCTTGGGAGGTGAGGGTCTTGCTGACTCAGTGCTACAGACCCTCACCTCCCACCGCTTCGCGGCGGGCCCCTCCTCTCCCGTCAGGACGGGAGAGGGAAAAGTGGGCCGCGCTGTATTCCGAAGGCTTACAGCCTGCGCTCGTAGACGGCGTTGCCCCAGGCCTGCTGGGCCATTCGGGAACAGGTGCGAACCGCGCCGGAGCGCAATGGAGCCGCCTCCGCCTCGAGCGCGAGATCGCCGAGGTCAGAGAAAAAGGCGGTCGGCAGCCGCTCGCGCTGCTCCGCGAGAAAGCCGCACAATTTCCCAAAGCGGCGGACCAGGACGGGATTGGCCCTTGTCCCGCCGCGCGTGGCGAGCTCGAAGCTGTGGCCGACGAGGGTGACGATCGGATGGCCCTGGTCGGCGGCGTGAAGCAAAGCGGCGCGCATCTCGTCGAACGAGACCGCGCAGATCTGGAGATGCCTGAGGCTTCCCGGGCGCTGCTCGATCTGGGTGACCGGGATCTCGACCACGCCTTCGATCAGGGCCGGGGCGATGCGGCGCGGATCGAGCGGAAGGGCGCTCGGATCGGGATGGTGGCTGCCGTTGTGGCTGCTGTCGTATCTTATGCCGAGCGCCGCCAGGGCTTCGACGGTCGCCAGGTCGGCGGCATAGCTGCCCGAGCGGAAGGCGATTGGCGCTGGCGCTCCGGCCTCGATCAGCAGGTCGCGGGCGGTTCGGACCAGGTCCAGCTGGGTCGTCCGGTCGAGCCCGGTCAGCTCGAATATGGGGTCGGCCGGGTCCGCCCAGCACGGGTGAAGGTGGAGCTGGACCTCCTGACCCGCCGCCAGGATCGGCTCGACCATGCGCCGGATCGGATCGAGGCCGTAGACGAGCGCCGGCATCGGATCGACGAAGAAGCAGGCCTTGAGGCCGTGGGCGGCGAGCCGGTCGAGCTGATAGCCGACGCCGACTCCGGCCGGATCGAAGCTCAGCGCGAGATTCTCCCGCCAGGAGGCCCCGCGCACATGCCGGTCCCAGCGCAGCTCGGTGTCGATCGTGAGGAGGACGGGATTCGCCATCTAGCGCCGCTCGAACGGCTTGATCTTCGGACCGAGACGGTTGCCGCTGATCGCGAGCGGCTCCCCGCTCCAGTCGCCGACGAAGACGGTGGACCAGCGGAAGCCCGGCGCGACGGAGGCGTCATTGTCCTCGATCGCCAGCCCGGCGGAGCGATTCTCGGCGCCTTCGGGCGCGACCGAGATCATCGTTCCGTAATTCTCCTTGGCCGTCCCGTGGACGAAGACGTTGCCGGCGATCCGGCCGGAGGCGCCGTTGGACAGGTCGATCAGATAGTTGGTGCGGCGGCCGCGGCTGTCGTCGAAGCTGTTGTCCAGCACCTCGACTCGCGGCGCCCGGCTCTTGAGATAATGGCCGCCGGCGCCGCGCTCGAAGCGGGAGTTGGTCACCCTCAAGCTGCCGTAATGGCCGACATAGAGCGAGTGGGTGCCGTCGCCCTCGCCGAGGCCGCTGAAGGTCGAATGATCGATCGAGATGGCGCCGGGGAGACCGTTGGCGGTGAGGATCCCGTTCTGGCCGTCCGCGAAGCGGCTGTAGGCGACGATAAGGTCGCCCCCCTCGAGACGGATGCCCGCGCCATTCTCGTCCGGCACCCGGACATGCGTGAAGACCAGCCCGTCGACCCGGGCCGACTTGCCCCCGAGCACGAGCGTCGCCTTGCCCTCGCAGGCGCCGCCGTCGAACACCGCCGCGCCGCGCTCCTCGGCGACGAAGGCGATCCGCCCCGCTTCCTGGACGGCGCACTCGCCGTAGCGGCCGGGGGCGATGTGGATGGTGCCGCTGCCGCGGCCGATCGCGTCCACCGCCGCCTGAAGGCTGCCGTAGCGCCGGCCGGTCTCGGCCACCGAGAAGGGCGCTGAGGATTGCGCTTGGACCGGGCCGGTGAGGGTGACGGCAAGGCCGAGCAGGATCGGGATTCTGATATTCACTCGGTTTCCTTTGCCATGGGCAGCTGAAGCCCCTCTCCCGCGCAAGGCGGGAGAGGAAGCTTCAGCCGTCGAACCGTGCAATCCCGCTAGCGCACCTCGGTTGACGGGCCGTTAAGCTTGCTGTGGCAGAGCCCCCTGCATGCGCATCCTCCACGTGCTCGACCACAGCCTTCCGCTCCACAGCGGCTACACGTTCCGCACCCGCGCGATCGTGACCGCTCAGAAGGCGCGCGGGATGGAGGTGGCCTGCCTTACCGGGGTCCGCCACTGGCGGGCCGGCGGCGACCCCGAGACGATCGAGGGCATCGACTTCTACCGGACCGGAAAGCCCGCGCCCGCCCCCTCCCCCCTGCGCGAATGGCGCGAGATCAAGGCGCTCGAGGCCCGGCTCGACGCGCTCGCCGAAGAATGGAAGCCGGACCAGCTCCACGTCCACTCGCCGGTGCTCAACGCCTTGGCCGCTTTGCCGGTGGCGAAGCGCCGCGGCCTGCCGCTCATCTACGAGATCCGCGCCTTCTGGGAGGACGCCGCGGTCGGCAACGGGACGGGGCGCGAAGGCTCGGCCCGCTATCGCCTGATCCGAATGTTCGAGACCTGGGCCGCCCGCCGGGCCGACGGGGTCGCCGTCATCTGCGAAGGGCTCAGGCGGGACCTGATCGGCCGCGGCATCCCGGCGGAAAAGATCATCGTCGCGCCCAACGGGGTCGATCTCACCCTGTTCGGAAACCCGCTCGCCGCCGACTTGGGCCTCGCCCGCAAGCTCGGCCTGGCCGGCGCCGACGTCGTCGGCTTCATCGGCTCCTTCTACGATTACGAAGGGCTGGACGATCTCATCGCGGCCATGCCCCTGCTCCTGGAGAAGCGCCCCAAGGCCCACCTCCTCCTCGTCGGCGGAGGCCCGGTCGAGGAGGCGCTGAAGGCGCAGGCCGAGGCCTCGCCGGCTCGGCAGCGGATCCATTTCACCGGCCGGGTGCCGCACCATGAGGTCGACCGCTATTACGGCCTGATCGACATTCTCGCTTATCCCCGCAAGGCGATGCGCCTCACCGAGCTGGTGACTCCGCTGAAGCCGCTCGAGGCAATGGCGCAGAGGAAGCTGGTCGTCGCCTCCAACGTCGGCGGCCATCGCGAGCTGATCGAGGACGGCGTGACCGGCACCCTGTTCCCGGCCGGCGACCCGAAGGCGCTGACCGACGCGCTCGACACCCTGTTCGCCAATCGCGGCCGCTGGGACGAAAGGCGCGACACCGCTCAGGCCTTCGTCCGGCGGGATCGTAACTGGTCGTCAAATATTTCCAGTTACATACCCGCTTACCAGAAGCTCACGGGCAAGGCGGTCTGATGCCGAAACTCTCCTTCCTTAGCGCACGCGCGTTCGACTCCGGGCTGGCGGCGCTGGCGGCCTTGTCCGCCGGCTTCGTCGCCTTCGCCATGCCGCAACCGCTCTTTTCCGGTCTGGTCGAGGCCAGCCGTCTCCCCGATTTCGTCGCCGCCGCTCAGCCGCCGCTGGGGGATACGGCGCGCTTCGCCGCGGTCGGGGCGGCGGCCCTGCTCACCTTCGTCGCGGTCTGGGTGCTGATGGCCGCTCTCGGCCGGGCGCCCGCCGGGCCGGGAACGGCGGCCGAAGCCCAGGCCGAGGCGCCGCGGCTTCGGCGGGCCGACGCCCATCCCGACGCTCCCGCCCGCCCGCCCCTGCTCGCCCGCGACCTCGGCGAGCCGCTCGACCTGCAGGATTTCCCGGAGGCCCCGGCCGACGAGTCGCCCGTTCCCGCCGAGGCAGAGCAGCGGCCGCTTCCGGCCTTCCTCGTCCCCCAGGCGCCCGAAGCCGCGCCGGCCGCCGAGGCCGAGCCGGAGCCCTGGACCGAGCCGGAGCCGGAACCCGAGCCGGAGCCTCTCTGGACTCCCTCCGCGCCGAGCCGGGCCGTTGCCGAACCGGCGCCCGAGCCGGCCCCGCAAGCCGGGCCCCTGCCGATCTCCGAGCTCGCCGCCCAATTGCCGGAGGCCGAGGAGGATCCGGACCAGCCCCTGTCGCAGCTGGTCAACCGAATCGAATTCGGGCTGTCGCGCAAGCGCCAGGCGCTTCCCGCCGCGGATCTTCCGCCGGTGGAGGAAGCGGCTTGCGAGCAGGACAAGATCGGCCATCGCCTGCGCAGCGCGATCAACGACCTTCAGAAGATCGCCTCCAGCGGCGGCTAGGACGCTCACCTTTCCTCGACCGTCAAGGCGTCGAGGCGGATTCGGGCGAAGCCCGGCCGCCGTTCCTGCGCCACCAGCGTGATATCGGCGAGGAGATGGCCGCGAAGACTGAAGCTGCGCGCGTCGAGGCGGCTCAGGAAACGTTCGGCGGCGGCCTCCGCGCCGTCGCCTTCGAGCCGGAATTCGAGCTCGTGGCGGGCGCCCTGGAAAGTGACGCTCGCCCAACGCCGGCTTCGAATCTCATCGAGCGTGAATCCCGCAAAGTGGACGAAGTGGACGCGAATCGCCTGCAGGAAAGCGGTGGCGGCGTCGGTCAGCGGCGGCGATGGCGATTCGGCCGCGACGGCGCTCCCGGAGCGCGTTCGACCCGGTCCATATAGGCCAGGATCTTCGCCTCCATTCGGGGCCGCGGGACCCGCCCTCGCCGGATCTGGAAGACGAGCCGGGGGTCGCCGGTCACTTCCAGTCCGAAGCGGGTGGGGGAAATTCGGGTGCGCTTGAGGAAATGCCCTATCCGGCGCTGCAAAGACCATTTCACCAGCACTCCCCGAATCGACGTTCCTGTTATGTTCTTTCTATATCCGCATTTCCTATTTGTCTAGGAAGATTCCTACCAAAATGGATGATTCTCGCCCGGCCGCGATTCAGCGGCGGCGCTCGCTCAGCCAGAAGAGGAGGGCGATCGCCACGCCCGCGGTGAGTCCGGCGAGGAAGCCGATGCTCGGCTGGCCGACGATCGTCCCCGCCACCGCTCCGCCGAGGATGCTGATCGCGAGGATGAAACCCGCCGCCTGGGTGGATCGAATGCGCTGGGACATGCACGGCCTTTGGCAGGAAGGGAGATAACACTCAATTCCTCCCCGAGATTTCTCGGGGAGGGGGACCAGCCGAAGGCTGGTGGAGGGGTTCTTCGGACTCGGCAAGGCCCCTCCACCATGCTTCGCAAGGTCCCCCTCCCCTGCAAATGCAGGGGAGGATTTTCTTTAGTGAATCCCGCGTCAAGCATCACCCTGCGCGGTTTCGAAACCCGGCGCGGCTAGAACGGCCGAAACGACATCCGGGGAAGAAATTGCTTCAGCAGACCGCCTTCGCGCCCGCCGCCTTCAGCGACGCGGCGAAGCTCATCGAGCGTTTCGGCGAATATGCCGGGTCGGAGGCCGCGCTTCGCGCGGACCGAAGCCGCGACCTCGGCAATTTCATCCATTTCTGCCGCTGGCGCGAAGTCGGCCGGATGATCGACCTGATCCGCGACGAGGCGGTGACCGGGCCGGTGCATTAGACCCGTCGTCCCAGCGCAGGCTGGGACCCCGGGGGGTGAAAGGCTCCGAGTTCTTCACCCCACGGGGCCCCAGCCTTCGCTGGGGCGACGAACGGTAATCTTACGGCTGGCGGCACCCTTCGCCGCCCGCTAGTTTCCCCCCATGTTTCAAGTCGATGCGGGGCGGGGGGTGGCGGCCGCGCTGGCCGCCCTTTTGCTGTGCGCCTGTCCCGGAGCGCTGCTCGCGCAGGAGCAGGCGCCGCCGGACGATCCGCTCGACCAGCCGCCGCTCGATCCGTCCGCGCCGCTCGATCCGCTGCCCGGCCTCGGCGTCGACTGGCCCGACATGGAGCAGGGCGCCGACCTGCCCATCGCCGACGCGCCGGACACGGCCATTGCCGACGCCGCCGCGGAGCGCCGCTACGCGGTCCGGATCGAGGGCCTCGACGCCGACACCGAGGCGGCGCTTCGAACCCAGTTCGATTCGCTCTCGACGCTCGGCCGGAACATCAAGGACCCGGCCAACGCCGCCCAGATCGACCGCCGCGCCCGCGAGGATGCCGATCTGCTCGCGGAATTGCTCCGCGCGCGGGGCTTTTACGACGCTCTCGTGCGCACCCGGGTCGAGGCCGCGCCGGCCGGCGGCGAGGTGGTGGTGACGCTCGAGGCCGAGCCCGGCCCCGTCTACACCTTCGCCGAAGTGAGCCTGCCGGGGCTCGACTCCGCCGGCGACGAGGCGGCGGCGCTCCGGCAGGCCTTCGCAATCGCGGCGAAAGAGCCGGTCGACGCGGCCCGGGTGACGGCGGGCGAGGCGGCGCTCCGGGTCGAGCTCGGCAAGCGCGGCTACGCCTTCGCCGAAGTGGGCGAGATGGACATCGCGCTCGACCACGAGACCCGCACCGCCACGCTCGTCCTTCCGGTCAATCCGAACGGGACCCGGCAGTTCGGCCGGATCCGGGTCGAGGGGCGGCCTTTGTTCACCGCCAGGCATATCCAGACGATCGCGCGCTGGAAGCCCGGCGCCGCCTATGAAGCGCCGCTGGTCGAGGATCTGCGGCGGGCGCTGATCGCCACCGGCCTCGTCTCGTCGGTCGCGATCCGGCCGGTGGCGGGCGAGGGCAAGAGCGTCGACCTCGCCGTCTCGCTGGAGCGCGCGCCGATGCGGACCGTCGCCGGCCAGGCCGGCTACGGCACCGGCGAAGGCATCAGGGTCGAGGCGAGCTGGCAGCATCGCAATCTGCTCCCGCCCGAAGGCGCGGTCACCTTCCGGGGCGTCGCCGGCACCCAGGAGCAGCTGATCGGCGCGGTGCTCCGCCGCAACAATTTCCTCCGCCGCGACCAGGTTCTGACCGCCCAGGTCGCGGTCAGCCATATCGACCGCGCCGCCTATGACGCCCGCACGACGATCCTCTCGGGCGCGATCGAGCGGCAGACCAACCTCATCTGGCAGAAGAAATGGACCTGGTCGGCGGGCGCCGAGCTCGTCGCCACCGACGAGCGCGACGTCGACCTCGCCACCGGCACGACCCGGCGCCGGACCTTCTTCATCGGCGCCCTTCCGGCGAGCCTCAGCTACGACGGCTCGAACGATCTTCTCGACCCGACCGTCGGCTACCGCCTCGCTTTACGCTTCTCGCCCGAAGCCTCGCTCCAGTCGGGCACTTTCGGCTATGCCCGGACCCAGGTCGACGCCAGCCTCTACCAGCCGTTCACGCCCACCGTGACCCTGGCCGGCCGCATTCGGCTGGGTACAATATTGGGTGCCGGCCGCGACCGCATCGCGCCGTCGCGGCGCTTCTATGCGGGCGGTGGCGGCTCGGTGCGCGGCTACGGCTTCCAGCGGCTGGGCCCGCGCGATCCCGTCTTCGACGATCCGATCGGCGGCCGGAGCGTCACCGAATTCGCCCTCGAGGCCCGGATCCGCTGGGGCAATTGGGGAATCGTCCCCTTCGTCGACGGCGGCAACATTTCGACCTCGCCTCTGCCCAAGTTCGACAACCTCCGCTTCGGCGCCGGCATAGGCATTCGCTACCACACCCGCTTCGGCCCGATCCGGGTCGACGTCGGCACCCCGCTCAACCCGCGCAGCGGCGACTCGCGGGTCGCCGTCTACGTCTCGCTCGGCCAGGCCTTCTGATGGCCGAGGGCGAGGCCCCGCCGCCGCGCCGCCGCCGCTGGCTCTCGCGGCTTGCGAAATGGGTGGTGGCGCTCTCTCTGGCACTCGCCGTCCTGACCGCGCTTCTCGCCGTCCTGCTCGACACCGGCGCCGGCCACCGCTTCATCGCCGACCGGATCGCCGCGATGGCGCCGGATTCCGGCCTCAGGATCCACATCGGCCGGATCCAAGGCTCGATCTGGAGCGACACGAAGCTTCGCGACGTCCGGCTCTACGACCCGCAGGGCCTGTTCGCGGAATCGCCGTTGATCGAGGTCGACTGGCAGCCGCTCTCCTGGATCACCAACCGCCTCGTCATCCACCGCCTCGAGGCCGATCTGGCGAGCCTCCACCGCCTTCCGAAGCTTCGGCCGAGCGAGAAGCCCGGGCCGGTCCTGCCGGGCTTCGACGTGCATGTCGGACGTCTCGACGTCGCCCAGCTCCGCATCGGCAAGGCGGTGACCGGGCAGCCGCGCGTGGCGAGCCTCGCCGGCGAGGCCGACGTCCGCTCCGGGCGGGCGCTGGTCGGCCTCAAGGCGGTCGTCATGGATGGCGGCGACCGTTTCTCGCTGGTCCTCGACGCCGAGCCCGACCGCGACCGCTTCGACCTCGACGTGAAGCTGATTTCGCCCGCCCGCGGGGTCGCCGGAGCGATGCTCGGCACGGACCGGCCGATCGTCCTCGATGTCGAGGGCGACGGCAGCTGGGCGCGCTGGAACGGCGCCGCCCGCCTCGACCTCAGCGGCCGGCGCACCGCCGACCTTCGCCTGAGCGCCGAAAAGGGCCGCTACAGCCTCGCCGGCCGGGTCGCCCCGGCGCAATTCTGGAAGGGCAAGAAAGCGCGGCTGACCGCGCCGATCGTCCAGGTGACCGGCAACGCGACGCTCGAGGACCGCCAGCTCGAGGGCCGGCTGGCGCTCCGCTCGCCGGCGATGAGCGTGGTCGCCACCGGCATGATCGACCTCGCCCGGAGCGCTTTTAGCGACCTTCGGATCGGCGCCGACCTGCTGAAACCCCCGGCCCTGTTTCCCAACATGACCGGGCAGAAGGTGCGGCTGGTCGCGCTGCTCAACGGGCCGTTCAAGACCTTCGCCTTCGCCTACCGGCTGACCAGCCCGCGGGTCGCGTTCGACAATACGGGCTTCGAGGACGTCTGGGCGCAGGGGCGCGGCCGCTTCTCGAAGGCGCCGGTGACGGTGCCGCTGGTGATGTCGGCGCGGCGGGTGACCGGGGTCGGCGACGTCGCCGGCGGGATCCTCGCCAATCTTCGGGTCGAGGGCCTGCTCAAGGTGACCGGCAAGGCGCTTACCGGCGAGGGGCTCAGCCTCACCTCGGACAAGCTCAAGGGCAAATTGAGCCTGTTCGTCGACCTGATCACCGGCCGCTTCGACGTCGTCCTGTCGGGCGGCCTCACCCGCTACTTCATCCCCGGCGTCGGCATCGTCGACGTGCTGACCGAGCTCAAGGTCGTTCGCCACCCGAGCGGAAAGGGCACGCTCGTCACCGGCAAGGGCCGCGCCTGGGTTCGGCGGTTCGACAACAAGTTCCTCGCCGGGCTTGCGGGCGGCCTGCCCTATCTCGAGGCGGACCTCGTCCGGGGCAACGACTTCATCGTCCATTTCAGGAACCTCGTCCTCACCGCGCCGAAGATAAGGATCGCCGGCACCGGCTTCCGGCGCCGCGACGGCAGTTTCTTCTTCGAAGGCAAGGGCGCGCAATCGACCTACGGCCCGTTCGCGATGAGCCTCGACGGCCGCATCGAGCGGCCGAAGCTGGCGATCCGCCTCGCCCGGCCGAGCGAGGCGCTGGGGCTGAGCGACGTCCTCCTCAACCTCGATCCGACCCCGGCCGGCTTCGCCTATCGGGCGGCGGGGGGGTCGTATCTCGGCCCCTTCACCTCGAACGGCGCGATCCTTCTGCCCAGGGACCAGCCGGCCCTGATCCAGGTGGCCGCGATCAACGTCTCCAACAGCCGCGCGTCGGGCGCGCTCCGCTCCGATCCCGGCGGCTTCACGGGCCAGCTCGACGTCAGCGGCGGCGGCCTCGCCGGCCGGCTCGCGTTCAGCCCCTTCAACAATCTCCAGCGCATCGCCATCGACCTCAGGGCCGACAATGCCCGCTTCGCCGGCCCGCCGCCGATCGTCATCCGAAGCGGCCGGCTGGAGGGCGTCGCCTTGCTCGATCCGGCGGGAACCTCGCTCAAGGGCAGCCTGACCGCGCGCGGCCTGAGCCGGGGCGCGCTCTCCATCGCCAGCCTGAGCGCGACCGGCGATCTGCGCGGCGGCGCCGGCCAGATCAAGGCCCGGTTCGCCGGCACCCGCGGCCGCGACTTCGTCTTCGACACCGTCGCCGACATCGCCCCCGGCCGGCTTCGTCTGACCGGCCGGGGCACCGTCGACCGGCGCGCGCTCGTCCTCACCGAGCCGGCATTGCTGGTCCGCGAGGGCGACGGCTGGCGGCTGAAGTCCACGGCGCTCACCTTCGCCGGCGGCAACGCCACCGTCTCCGGTCTGTTCGGCGGCTCGACCAGCGAGCTGAACGCGCGGGTGGAATCGATGCCGCTCGGCGTGCTCGACATCGGCTGGCCCCAGCTCGGGCTCGGCGGAAGCGCGTCGGGCACCTTGAGCTACCGGTTCGGAAGCGCCGGTGAGCCGAGCGGCGACGCCAACCTCAAGATCCGCGGCCTCACCCGCTCGGGCCTCGTCCTTTCCTCCAGGCCGGTCGACATCGGCCTCGTCGCGAAGCTCGCCAACGGCAATGCCGCGCTTCGCGCCGTCGCGGTCAGCGAGGGGCGGACGATCGGCCGGGCGCAGGCCCGGCTGGCGCCGATCGGGCGAAGCGGCAATATCGGCGAGCGCCTCAGCGTCGCCCCGCTCTTCGCCCAGCTTCGCTACAACGGCCCGGCCGACACGCTCTGGCGGCTGACCGGGGTCGAGCTGCTCGACGTCTCCGGCCCGGTCGCGGTCGGCGCCGACGCTCGCGGGACCCTCGCCAACCCGCAGATCCGAGGTTCGTTGAGGACCGAGCGGGCGCGGATCGAAAGCGCCGTCACCGGCATGGTGATCGACAATGTCCGGGCCTCGGGACGGTTCGGCGGCTCCAAGCTGGCTCTCGACAGCTTCGCCGGCACGACCAAGCGCGGCGGCTCGGTGACCGGCCGGGCGGTGTTCGATCTCGCCGGGCCGAAGGGCTTCGGGATCGACATCGCGCTCGACGCCAAGGCCGCGCAATTGCTCGACCGCGACGACATCAAGGCGCAGGTGACCGGCCCGGTCGCGATCCGCTCGGACGGCGAGAATGGCCGAATCTCCGGCAAGGTCGACCTGGTCAGCGGCAGCTTCCGCCTGGGCAGCGTCACCGCCTCGACCCAGGTACCGCGCCTTGCCGTTCGCGAGCTCAACCGTCCCGCCGACGAGCGGCCGGCGGCGCGGCGGCTGTCGCCCTGGCGGCTCGATCTCGACGTCGACGCCCGCAACCGGCTGATGGTCACCGGCCTCGGCATCAACAGCGAATGGAGCGCCGACCTCAAGATCGCCGGAACCGTCACCGAGCCGAGGATCAGCGGCCGGGCCGACCTCATCCGCGGCAGCTACGATTTCGCCGGCCGCCGCTTCGACCTCGAGCGCGGCCAGATCCGCTTCCTCGGCGAATCCCCGGTCAATCCGGTGCTCGACATCACCGCCGAGGGCGGGGTCCAGGGCCTCAACGCCGTCATCCGGGTGACCGGCCGGGGCCAGCGGCCGGAGATCAGCTTCACGAGCAGCCCGGCGCTGCCTCAGGACGAATTGCTTAGCCGGCTCCTCTTCGGCACCTCGATCACCAACCTCTCGGCGCCCGAGGCGCTCCAGCTCGCCGCCGCCGTCGCCTCCCTAAACAATAGCGGCGGCGGCCTCGATCCGATCAACGCGGTCCGCGCCGCCACCGGACTCGACCGGCTGCGCATCGTCCCCGCCGACATCACCACCGGCCAGGGCACGGCCATCGCCGCCGGCAAATATCTGGGCCGCCGGGTCTATGTCGAAGTTGTCACCGACGCCCGCGGCTATTCGGCGACCCTCGTCGAATATCAGATCACCCGCTGGCTCTCGCTTCTGTCGAGCATCTCGACGATCGGCCGGGAGAGCGTGAACGTCAGGGTGTCGAAGGATTATTAGGAGCCCGTCATGCCGGACTTGATCCGGCACCCATGAACACGGTTCGAGCAGGTCTTGATCCGCCGGTGTTCATGGGTCCCGGCTTTCGCCGCGATGACGGCAAATTTGATCTATGTTTACAACTACTCCGGGCGACAGGCAGCAATTCGTTAACAGGGCTGGGCTTATGTCCGGCCTACTCCAACTTGGGGATGGGGATCTCGAATGTCCTCGAATGACGAACAGGGCTTCGACAGCGGCCGGCGTTCAGAACGGCTTCCGGTCGACGCCGAGACCAGGCTCCGGCCGAACAGCTGGAGCAGCCTTCAGGTCAAGATGCTGGATCTGTCGGCCTCGGGATTCCGCGCGGAATGCGAGGCCCGGGTCAGGCCCGGCTCAAGCGTCTCGCTCGACGTGCCGGGCATCGGCTCGGTCGACGCCCAGGTGGAATGGCAGCGCGGCGGCCAGTTCGGAGCGCGCTTCTTCTCGCCCATCGAGCTCAAGAAGTGCCAATGGACCTTTCCCGAACGGCATCACGCCTTGGCGCGCCTGCTGGTCGAGCGCGCGGGGGCGCGGCGGGCGGGCCGACGCGGCGCGGAGGGGCAGCTGAGGCGCGATATCCTCTCCGCCTTGCCGATGCGCAAGGGCATCGCCTCGGCCTGAATCGAAGGCCGCGGATAAGCGCTTTCTTAACCTCGGTTACCTAGTCTCCTCCTACCGGTTTCGGGGGGAGCCGGCGGGGACATCATCGGGACGCTGAAGCGATGCGCAAAGGGCGGTTCGCCGGGTTGAGCGACAGGGGCCAGGAGCCCGTCACTCCGCCGGAGCTCGCGGAGCTTCTCCTGTTCGACTTCGCCCCCGCCGCCGACGAGGATGACGAACGCGCCGCCCGCGAGCGCGCCCGGACCATCCTCCTCTCCCTGCCGCTGCTCGCCGGTTCCCACCTGCTGTGGAGCGCGGTGCTCGTCGGCGGGCTCGCGGCGGCCGGCGCGACGGCCGCCCTCGCCCTGCTCGCCGCTCTGCTCCTCGCCATCCTGCTTCTCGACCTGACGCTCTGGCTGGCGCTTCGGCGCCTGCCCCTGCGCCCCTATCAGGCGGTTCGGCTCACCGCGCTTCAGGGCGCCGCCGTCACCGCGCTCTGGCTCGGAGCGGCGCTCGCCGTGCCTCCGGGGGCCCAGTCGATCCTGATCAAGGCCGCGCTCATCGCCGGCGCCGGTTCGGCCATTCCCGTCTTCTTCAACATCCCGGCGCTGATGATCCTCGCCGTCTCGGCCGCGTTCGGAGTCGCCGCGCTGCTCCCGAGCGAGGAGCCGGTCGTGCCGATCGGCGCGGCGTTCAGCCTGTTCCTGCTGTGCCTCGGCGTTTCGCGCTCGCGCCAGACCCTGTTCTCCGCCCGCCAGCGCCTGTCGCTCGAATGGCAGGCGGTGAAGGCCCGCCGCTTCGTCGCCGATTTCGAGGCGAGCGGCCGCGGCTGGTTCTGGGAGACCAACGCCGACGGCGCCCTGACCTACGTCTCCGAGCCGCTCGCCGCACATCTCGGCCTCGCCGCGCCGGAGCTGATCGGCCGCCGCTTCGAGGAGGTGCTTCTGCTCGACTCCGGCGACGGCGACGACAGCCGCCGGACCCTCGGCTTCCACCTCTCCGCCCGCTTCCCCTTCGCCGAGCTGGTGGTCAGGGCGCCGGCCGCCGACGACGTCTGGTGGCAGCTTTCCGGAAGCCCCAATTTCGACGATTACGGCCGCTTCCTCGGCTTCCGCGGCCTCGGCAGCAATCTGAGCGAGCAACGCCGGAGCGAGGCGGAGGCGAGCAAGCTTGCGCGCTACGATAGCCTCACCGGCCTGCCCAACCGGGCGATGATGCGCTCGATGCTCGATTCGGCTCTGGCCAATGCCGACGCCCGCCGCCGCGGCTGCGCCCTGATGATCATCGATCTCGACCGCTTCAAGCAGGTCAACGACACGCTCGGCCATCCGGTCGGCGACAGGCTCCTGCAGAAGGTCGCCGGCCGGCTCACCGAAGTGCTCGGCGAGGACGGCCAGGTCGGCCGGCTCGGCGGCGACGAGTTCGAGGCGATCCTGCCCGGGATCGAGGAGGAGAGCCGGCTTTCCGAGCTGGCCGGGCGCCTGATCGAACAGGTTTCGCGCCCCTACAGGATCGAAGGGCATGAGATCCACATCGGCACGTCGGTCGGAATCGCGGTCGCCATTCCCGGCAAGACGCTCGCGGAAGGGCTGATCAAGGATGCGGACGTCGCCCTCTATGCGGCCAAGGCGGACGGGCGCGGCACCTTCCGCTTCTTCGCCCAGGAGATGCACGCTTTGGCCACCGAGCGGCAGGTCCTGGAAAAGGACCTGCGCGAGGCGCTCGCCGCCGACCAGCTGACTCTCCTCTACCAGCCGATCGTCGATTCCGTGTCGGAAGAGGTGGTCGCCTTCGAGGCGCTGCTGCGCTGGCACCATCCGGTGCGCGGGCTGCTTCCGCCCGCGCTCGTCGTCCCGCTCGCTGAGGAAAGCGGGCTGATGCCGCGGATCGGCGACTGGGTGCTGAGGACCGCCTGCGCCGAGGCGGTGAAATGGCCGGGTCACATAAGGGTGGCGGTCAATCTGTCGCCGCTCCAGTTCGCCGATCCGGCGCTCGCCGCCACCGTGGCAGGAACGCTTGCCGCCTCGCAGCTCGATCCGGAGCGGCTCGAGCTGGAGATCAACGAGGCCGTTTTCCTCGCCGACCGCAAGGTCACCGAAGCGACCCTGACCCGCCTTCGCGGCATCGGCGTCCGCCTCGCGCTCGACAATTTCGGGACCGGACATTCGGGTCTCGGCCAACTTCGCGACGCGCCGCTCGACAAGATCCAGATCGACCAGAGCTTCGTCCGCGGCGCCACCGATGCGGGCAGCCGCAACGGCGCCATCGTCCGGGCGATCGTCGTGCTCGCCGAAAGCCTCGGCATGGACACCACGGCGGAGGGCGCCGAGACGATCGAGGAATTGTCGCTGATCCGCCGGCTCGGCTGCTCCCAGGTCCAGGGCTTCATCTTCGCCAGGCCGATGCCGGCCGGGGAGGCTTTGAAGCTTGCCACGGAGAGCCGCCCGTCGGCCGAGGTGGTCGGGTTCAGCCGCCCGCCCCGCCACCGCCTGATCCGCAACGGCCGGCTGCTCTGGCAGGGCCGCACCCTGCCGGTGCGCCTGCGCAACATCTCCGCCGGCGGGGCGATGATCGAATGCGACAGCCCGCTCGAGCCGGGCACTCCGGTCGAGCTCGACCTGGCCGAGGCCGGCACCCTCGCCGCCGAGGTGCGCTGGTGCCAGCAGGGCCAGGTCGGCCTTCACTTCGGCGAGGAATTCGCCCTGGGCAAGCTCGCCCGCACCCGGCGCAAGAGCGGCGGGCCGCAGGCCGCGAAGCCCGAATATCTCGAATCCCGCAAGGCGGCGCGATAGCCCTCGCGCCGTCTAGTCCGCCGGTCGAACGAAGGTCTGCGGCGGCAGCGGCATATCCATGATCCGGAGCCGGTAGCCCTTCACCTTGCCGAGCAGCAAAGCCGAGCCGCCGTCCTCCGGGGGCTCGAGCAGCAGCGGTCCGTCGATCGTCCGGTCGACCCGAAGGGTCACGCGCTTGCCGTCCCAGGCGATGAGCGACAGCTTCGCATCGCCGATCTCGATCTCGGTCGGCAGGCTCGCCGGATCGACCTCGACGATCGGATGCAGGGGCAATCTCGCGTCGAAGCCGATCTGATAGGCGCGGGCGCGGAAGAGCAGCCGGCCGCGCGCTTCGTCGAAATCATATTCGATCGTGAGATAGGGCAAGGCGTGCTTCGGGAAGCTGCCTCTGTAGATCCGGTCCCAGGTCCAGGATTCGTAGGGGGCGGGATCGATCGGCGCGAAGTCGATCCTGGGACTGTCGCGCTTCGAAACGTTGAAGGCGGCGGCCTGGTCCAGCCGGCCGTCGCCGTCGGTGTCGCGAAAGCAGCTGGCGATCTGGCCGGAGAACATCTTGATATGGGCGCCGCAATAGAGCCAGCCGATATGGCGAAGGCCGCCGGGCTCGTCGCGCAGCCAGTAGGTGAGGCTGAGCTGCGACTTGCCGAGGCGATGGCGCTCGCGAAACGCCTTCTCCTCGGCCGGCGGAAGCCTGAGATAGGCGCCGCCCGCTTCGACGAGAGACTGCTGGACGATCGGCCGCTCCTGCGCCACCCGCCGCTCCGCGCGCAGCGGGACATCCTCGGCCCGCTGCGCGGTGGCCACCGTCTCATAAGCCGTGCCGGCCGGCTGCGCCGCCGCCGCCGCGGCGGAGATCAGAGCCAGAAGCGCCAGTATTCGCATGCTCCGGCCTCCTCGTCCGCCGGAGACAGAAGAGCGGATTCCTAGCTCGAATAATAGAGGTCGTATTCGACCGGGCTCGGGGTCGTCTCCCAGCGCATCTGCTCTTCCCATTTGAGCTCCATATAGGCGTCGATCTGGTCGTCGCTGAACACGTCGCCCTTGGTCAGGAAGGCGCGGTCGTTCTGGAGCGAGATGAGCGCTTCGCGCAAGCTGCCGCAGACGGTAGGGACGTTGACCAGCTCCTGCGGCGGCAGATCGTAGAGATTCTTGTCCATCGGATCGCCCGGGTGGAGCCGGTTCTGGATCCCGTCCAGCCCCGCCATCAGGATCGCCGAATAGGCCAGATAGGGATTGGCGAGCGCGTCCGGGAAGCGGAACTCGACCCTTTTCGCTTTCTCGCCGGCGCCGTAGGGGATTCGGCAGGAGGCCGAGCGGTTGCGGCTCGAATAAGCGAGCAGCACCGGCGCCTCGAAGCCCGGAACGAGGCGCTTGTAGCTGTTCGTGGTCGGGTTGGTGAAGGCGTTCAGCGCCTTGGCGTGCTTGATCACGCCGCCGATGAAGTAGAGCGCGGTTTCGCTGAGGCCGGCATAGCCATTGCCCGCGAAGAGCGGCTTGCCGCCGTTCCAGATCGACATGTGGGTGTGCATGCCGGAGCCGTTGTCCGACTTGATCGGCTTGGGCATGAAGGTCGCGGTCTTGCCATAGGCCTGGGCGACCATGTGGACGACATATTTGTAGATCTGCATTCGGTCGGCGGTCTGCACCAGGGTGCCGTAGGTGAGGCCCAGCTCGTGCTGGGCGGCGGCGACCTCGTGATGATGCTTGTCCATCGGCAGGCCCATCTCGATCATCGTCGAGACCATCTCGCCCCTGATGTCCATGGCGCTGTCGACCGGGGCGACCGGGAAATAGCCGCCCTTGGCGCGCGGCCGGTGGCCGAGGTTGCCGGTCTCATATTCGCGGCCGCTGTTGGTCGGAAGCTCGACGTCGTCGATCCGGAAATAAGAGCTGTTGTAGCCGTCCTCGAAGCGGACGTCGTCGAACATGAAGAATTCGGCTTCCGGGCCGACGAAGACGGTGTCGCCGACTCCGGTGCCCTTGAGATAATTTTCGGCGCGCTTGGCGGTCGAGCGCGGGTCGCGGGCGTAGAGCTCGCCGGTGCCGGGATCGACGATGTCGCAGAAGACGACCAGCATCGGGGTCGCGCTGAACGGATCGACATAGACGGCGTCGAGGTCCGGCTTGAGGATCATGTCCGATTCGTTGATTGCCTTCCAGCCGTTGATCGAGCTTCCGTCGAACATGAAGCCGTCGTTGAGCTGGTCCTCGTCGACCGCTCCGGCGACCATCGAGAGATGCTGCCACTTGCCGCGCGGGTCGGTGAAGCGGAGGTCTACCCACTCGATCTCCTCGTCCCCGATCCGCTTCAGAATCTTGCCCGCGTCGCTCGCCATGATGCCTGCCTCCGTAAAGTGGGGATTGCCCCCTCCCGTTCGGCCTGAGCTTGTCGAAGGCCTCCCTTCCCTCGCCGGCGCCGGCAAGGGAGAGAAGGGCTTCGACAGACTCAGCCCGAACGGTGGTGGTTCGTGCCGACACCTTTCCCAAGGCCCCGGCGGGCCGTCCAGAAGAGTCGGCGGCCATGTGAACATTTCACGTGGGAAAGGTCAGTAGGCCCTTCGCTGCGCCGCGATCAGCATCCTCAGGAGCATCGCCACCGGCCTCGGCACCCCGACCTTGCCCTCGAGCCAGAGGCTGACGGCCGAGCGGCTGACCCCGATCGCGGCGGCGAGATCGTTCTGGGTGCGGTAGCCCAGGGTGCGCATCGCGGCGCGAAGCTCCTCGGGGGACATGGAGGCGAGGCGGGGGTCGTCCACGGGGAGGGCTTTAGCCCCTGTCGCCCCTTCCCGTCACCCCAGCGAAAGCTGGGGTCCCGGCGGGTGAAGGCCGCGGCACTCCTCACTCCCTGGGGTCCCAGCCTTCGCTGGGACGACGAGACTAGATCGCGTCGCTTCCCCGCTCCCCGGTCCGGATGCGGAGCGCCTCCTCGACGTCCATGACGAAGATCTTGCCGTCGCCGATGCGGCCGGTGCGCGCCGCGTTGGCGATCGCCTCGACGACGCGCTCGGCGAGGCCGTCCTCGACCACCACCTCCAGTTTCACCTTGGGCAGGAAGTCGACGACATATTCGGCGCCGCGGTAGAGCTCGGTATGGCCCTTCTGCCGGCCGAAGCCCTTGGCTTCGGTGACGGTGATGCCGCTGACCCCGACGTCGTGAAGCGCCTCCTTCACCTCGTCCAGCTTGAACGGCTTGATGATCGCCTCGATCTTCTTCACCGGCCGACTCCTGCATCTGTTGCGGCGCAGCATAGCCCGGCGTGGAGAACGCGCAAGGTGTCCGCATTGCCAAAGCCGCCGCGGCGGTGGACAAAAGCCCGCCGAAGAGGAGACGCCTGATGGGATTCGAGGTGATCGACGGAACGGTCGAGACGGCCGCTCTGAAGCGCGCCACCGCCAAGGTCGCGATGTACGACCGGATCGTCATCCGGACGGCGGACGGATCGGAAAAGCGGCTGGAGAAGGTCGCGGTCTCGCCGGCCGTGTCCGGGATGCTGGAGCCCGGCACTTCGGGCCGCTTCTACGGCTACAGGGCGATCGACCATCGCGGCCTGTTCGCCGCCCGAACCCGCGACGGGCGCTCGGGCTTCGCCATCCCGACCGGCAATGAGAAACTGATGCGGATGATGGCGATCGTCGGCCTGGGCGGCTTCGCCGTGATGCTCCTGTTCGGAAACAAGGTCGGACTGCTCAGCCTGATCCTCGGCGTGCTCGGCGTGATCGGCTCGATCCGCTACCGCCGCGACCGCGTGGAAGCCCGCGCCCGCTACGAAGCGGATACCGGCTATTCCTGAGCCGTCAGTCGTGCCGCTCGATCCAGTCCTCGACCACCGGGGCGATGCGCTCCCGCCATTTGCTGCCGTTGAAGATGCCGTAATGGCCGACGCCCTCGGCGAGATGATATTGCTTCATGTCGCGGGGGAGCCTGGTGGAAATCTCCAGGGCGGCCCTGGTCTGGCCGATCCCTGAAATATCGTCGCGCTCGCCCTCGATGGCGAGAAGGGCGACGTCGCGGATCGCCGCCGGATCGACGCGTCGGCCGCGGTGCATCAGCTGCCCCTTGGGGAGGAGGTGGCGCTGGAAGACGACGTCGACCGTCTGCAGATAGAATTCGGCGGTCATGTCGCAGACCGAGCGATATTCGTCGTAAAAAGCCTTGCTCGCCTCGGCGCTCTCGCCGTCGCCCTGGACGAGATGCTTGAACATCTCCCAATGGCCGGTGAGGTGGTCGCCGAGATTCATCGCCATGAAGCCGGCGAGCTGGAGGAAGCCCGGATAGACCGCGCGGCCGGCGCCGGGATAGGTATAGGGAACCGAGGCGATGACGTTCTGCTGAAACCAGCTGTGCGGACGCTGGGTGGCGACGGTGTTGACCGCGGTCGGCGCCTTGCGGGTGTCGATCGGTCCGCCCATCAGGGTCAGCGAGCGCGGCCGCGCCGGATTCTTGTCGGCGCTCATCACCGCGGCGGCGGCATAGCAGGGAACCGACGGCTGGCAGACGGCGAGCATGTGCGCGCGTTTCTCGCCGCCGGTGCTCCCGATATGCTCGAGGAACTCGACCAGATAGTCGATATAATCGTCGAGATCGAAGCGGCCGGAATCGAGCGGGACGAGCTTGGCGTCGCGCCAGTCGGTGATGAAGACGTCGTGCTTGGGAAGCATCCGCTCGACGGTGCCGCGCAGCAGGGTCGCATAATGGCCCGACATGGGCGCGACGATGAGCAGTTTCGGCCCGCCTTCGACGCCCTCGCGGCGGAAATGCTTGAGCTGGCCGAACGGCTTGCGCAGCACGACCTCCTCATGGACCGCGACCTTGCGGCCCTTCACCAAGGTCGTCTCAAGCCCGAATTCCGGCTTGCCGCGAGGCGCCGAGGCATGGGCGAAGACGTCGAGCGCGGACGCGACGATCGGACCCATCTGGCTGTAAGCGAGGGGGTTTACGGGGTTCTGGAGCCAGCCGGCGCCGATATTGGCGAGGGTAGAAGCTCCGGCGAGCAGCGAACGCTGCATTTCATAGGCGTCATAGAGCATGTGGCGTCCTGTTTGGTGCGCCGCAGCGTGGGCGTCAACGGAAAAGGGGTTGCGGATCAAAACCATCCACAGGTGAGATGGGTCCGTGCCCGTCGCCCCAGCGCAGGCTGGGGCCCCGAGGGGTCAAGAACACCGGGCCTTTCACCCGCCGGGGTCCCAGCCTTCGCTGGGACGACGCTTGTTACGAGCGATCATTGAGCCCCCACCCCGCCCCTGCTACCGCGCCTTATGGCCGACAAACTGGACGAAACCGCGAGCCCGCGCCGAATCGCCAATCTGGCGCTGATCTGGCGCTTCACGGCGCGCTACAAGGGCCATGTCGCCGGAGCGCTGATGGCGCTGGTCGTCGCCGCGCTGGCGACCCTCGCCATTCCCAGCGCCTTCAAGATGATCGTCGACCGCGGCTTCACCGGCTCGGGCGGCGATATCGGCCGCTGGTTCCAATATCTTCTGCTCATCGTCGTGGTGATGGCGATCGCCACCGCCACGCGCTTCTATTTCGTCTCCTGGCTTGGCGAGCGCGTGGTCGCCGACGTCCGCGAGGCGGTGCAGCGCAATCTGCTCCGGCTCGCCCCCTCCTTCTTCGAGGAGAACAGGCCTTCCGAGATCGCCTCGAGGCTCACCGCCGACACGACGATCATCGAGCAGGTGGTCGGGACGACCATCTCGGTGGCGCTGCGCAACATCGTCATGGGGCTGGGCGGGATCGTCTATTTGCTCGCGCTGGCGCCGAAGCTGACCGCGATGCTGCTGCTCGGCATCCCGGTCGTCATCCTTCCGATCGTCTTCCTCGGCCGCCGGATCCGCAACGTCTCCCGGTTCGGCCAGGACCGGATCGCCGAGGTCGGGGCAATGGTCGACGAGGTGCTCGGCGCGATGAAGATCGTCCAGGGCTTCGGCCAGGAGGAGCGCGAGGCGAGCCGCTTCGCCGCCGCGGTCGAGCGGGTGTTCGACACCGCCCGGCGCCGCATCCTGCTGAGGGCGCTGATGACCGCGGGCGTGATCTCCCTGGTCTTCGGCTCGATCACGATGGTGATGTGGCAGGGCGCGATCGACGTCCAGTCGGGGCGGATCAGCGGCGGCACCATCGCCGCCTTCGTCCTCACCGGCGCCCTCGTCGCCGGCGCCTTCGGCGCGCTGACCGAAGTCTATGGCGATCTGCTGCGCGGCGCCGGCGCCGCGGGCCGGCTCGCCGAGCTGCTTCGCGAGGAGCCGGAGATCAGGGCCCCGGCCCAGCCCAGGCCCCTGCCCTCCCCCGGACGCGGAGCGCTCGAATTCCGTTCGGTCACCTTCCGCTATCCGACCCGGCGCGAAGTGAGCGCGCTCCACGATTTCACATTGGCCGTGGCGCCGGGCGAGACTTTGGCCGTGGTCGGGCCATCGGGCGCCGGCAAGTCGACCCTGTTCCAGCTCGCCCAGCGCTTCTACGATCCCGAAGCGGGCGCGGTGCTGCTCGACGGCGTGGCCCTGCCGGACGCCGATCCGGCCGAGGTCCGGGCTCGGATCGCGGTGGTCCCTCAGGATACGGTGATCTTCGCCGCCTCGGCCCGCGACAATCTGCGCTACGGCCATTGGGAGGCTTCGGACGAGGAATTGTGGGCCGCGGCGGAAACCGCCAATGCGGCCGAGTTCCTGCGCAAGCTGCCCGAGGGGCTGGACACGTTCATGGGCGAGGGCGGCGCCCGCCTGTCGGGCGGGCAGCGCCAGCGGCTCGCCATCGCCCGGGCGGTGCTTCGTGATTCGCCTCTGCTCCTGCTCGACGAGGCCACTTCGGCGCTTGACGCGGAATCAGAGCGTCTCGTCCAGCGCTCGCTCGAGCGGCTGATGGCGGACCGCACCACCATCGTCATCGCCCACCGGCTGGCGACGGTGCGGGCGGCGGACCGGATCGTCGTCATGGACCAGGGCCGGATCGTCGAGCAGGGCAACGATTCGAGCCTGCGCGCCGAAGGCGGACTCTACGCCCGGCTTGCCCGGCTGCAGTTCGACGGCATCGCGGCCTGACGTGGACCAAGCGACGGTGACCCTCTGGCGGCCGGTCGGGCCGAACGAGCTCGCCCTGATCGAGGCGAGCGGGATGCGCGCCTTTCCGCCGCGGCTTCCGGAGCAGCCGATCTTCTACCCGGTCACGACCGAGGAATATGCGGTGAAGATCGCCCGCGACTGGAACGTGCCGGCGAGCGGATCCGGCTTCGTGACCCGCTTCGAGGTCCTGAAATCCTTTCTCGACGGCTATGAGGTGCAGGAGGCCGGCGGCCGCGCGCACCGCGAATATTGGATCCCGGCGGAGGAGCTGGACGCGTTCAACGCCGCCATCGTCGGCCCGATCGAAATGGTGCGGGAGTTCCGGTGAATGCCTCCCCTCCCTGCAAGGGAGGGGCTGGGGGTGGGTCCGCCGAAGGCGGCCGAACTCCTACTCAGCAAAGAAGTCTCGCTGCGCTCGACTACCCACCCCTGGCCCCTCCCTTGCAGGGAGGGTGAAAAGAAAAGGGCGGCCCCGAAGGACCGCCCTTTGAGAGAAAAAGTAGCTCGAGCCCCTAGAAGACCGAATAAGCCTCGTTGCCGACGAAGCCCATCTTCTCGACCCGGGCGCGCTTGGTGACGGCGAGGACTTCGTCGACCAGCTCGTAGCGGGCGGTGGGCTCGGGCTGGAGGTGAAGCTCGGGAACCGGGTTCATCGTCTGGGTGACGTCGAGATATTGCTTGAGCATCGCGAGGTCGATCGGGGTGCCGTTCCAAAGCACCTGATCCTGCGGCGAGATGACGATCTTGTTCTTGACCGGATCGATGGGCGGCGGCTGCTGGTTCGGCTGATCCTGCGGAAGATCGAGCTTCACCGCATGGGTCTGGAGCGGAATGGTGATGATGAACATGATCAGGAGCACCAGCATGACGTCGATGAGCGGCGTCGTGTTGATATCCATCATCGGTTCGTCATCGTTGCCGCCGACTGCCATTGACATAAATCTAACTCCTAAACCCTGCTGTCCCGCACCCGCCTAGAGGCGCGCGCCGCCGCCGCGCGGAGGCGGCTCGGAGATGAAGCCGACGCGCGCGAAGCCCGCCCGCTGCATCGTGTAGATCGCTCCGCCGACGCATTTGTAAGGCGTGTTGACGTCCGCCCGGATGTGCGCCTCCGGCATGTTTTCCTCGGTCATGTTCTCGACGCCGCCGAGCTTCCTGATCTCGGCCTCGAGCTTCTTGACCGCCATGTCGAGCAGCTGCTCCGAATTCACTTTCTTCAGGCCCCAATAGACTCCGCAGCTGCCGTCGGGCTCCGCCCGGACCGAGAGAGAGACGTTCTCCGGCTTGGTCGTGGTCGCCTCGAAATCGACTTTCGGCAATTTCATCGGGATCGTCTGGACCACCACCGGGACGGTGATCAGGAAGATGATGAGGAGAACCAGCATGACGTCCACGAGAGGAGTCGTGTTGATGTCCGACATCGGGTTTTCTTCGCCGGTTTCGCTCTCTTGGCCGACATTCATGGCCATGGTCGGTAATCCTATCTAGATCGAGTGCCGGGAACTCGCGGCGGCGATGCCCGAAGGCCCCGCCGCCGCCTCGTTTTCGTCAGACTTTCTTCGGGCCGGGGTTGTTGGCGCCGATCGCGCTGCCGGTGGCGGTGGTGCCGCCCGGCGAGGCTGCGCCCGGACCCTTCGCCGCGCTGGCGGCTGTGGCGCCGGGACGGCCGGCGATGACCGGACGGACCGCTCCGCCGGACATCATGTAGCCGTGAAGCTCGTTCGAGAAGCGGGCGAGCTCCTCGACGATCGCCTTGTTGCGGCGGATCAGCCAGTTGTAGGCGAGCACGGCCGGAACCGCGACGACCAGGCCGAGGGCGGTCATGATCAGCGATTCGCCGACCGGGCCGGCGACGGTGTCGATCGAGGCCTGACCGGCGGCGCCGATCTTCACGAGGGCGCGGTAGATGCCGACGACGGTTCCGAACAGACCGACGAACGGCGCGGTCGAGCCGACGGTGGCGAGGAAGGCGAGGCCGCTCGACAGGCGCGAGGTGATCGCGCCCTGGCTGCGCGCCAGCGAGTTGAGCATCCAGTCATGCTGGTCGATCGGATCGGTCAGCTTGTCATGCTGCTCGAGCGCGAGGATGCCGTCGTCGACGATCTGGCGATAGGCGCTGTTCTTCTCGAGCTTCGAGGCGCCCTCGCGCAAATTGGGCGATTGCCAGAAGCTGCTGCGGGCGCGGCGGCCCTGGTTGATAATCTTCTGCTGCTCGAAAAGCTTGACGAACAGCACATACCAGGAGCCGGCCGACATGATCACGAGGATGATGAAGGTCGCCCAGGCGATCGCTCCGCCCTGCTGAAGTGCGGCCATGAGGCCATAGGGGTTTTCGCCGCCTGGGGCTGCGCCTGGTGCTGGGGTAGCCATGGTCTCTACTTTCCTCTCAGATGAACATTTAAATCGTGATGTGTCGCGTCGTCAGTCGGCCGGGAGACGCCAGACGATGCGTCCGCTGACCGAGTCGCTCGTCGTCCCGCCGGTGCTGTCGGTGGCGGGGGTGAACCGGGCCCTCGACCTCAGCAGGCGGCACGTCGTCGAATCCAGCGCGGATGAACCGCTCGACGAGGTCACCGTACAATTGGTGACCCGGCCGTTGGCGCCGACTTCGAGCCGGAAGCCGGTCGCGCCCGATTCGCCGGAGCGGACCGCCGAAGCCGGATAATCCTCGTCCGAGAAAAGCGACGCGAGGTTGGCCTTGGCCCGGGCCGGAGTCACCTTCTTGGGAGGCGGCGGCGGCGGCGGCGGCGCCGGCGGCGCGGGAGGCGCCGGCGGAGCCGTGTAGGTCTGCTGCGGCGGCGGCGCGGTAGGCACCGAGAAGACCGGCGGCGGCGGCGTGTTCGTCCGCACGATCGGCGGCGGACTCACCACCGGCGGCGGAGTCTGCGGCTGGTCGGGCGGCGGGGGCGGCGGCTTCTCCTCGGGGGGCGGCGGCTCCTCCTCCACGTTGAACGTCTTGAGATCAGCCGCCACCTTCTTGACCACATTATAGGCCAAGCCGGTGATGAGCGCGTAGCCGAGAAGAGCGTGGAGGAGAGCGACGATGAAGATCGCCGTCATGCGGCTCCGGCTCATCCTGTTGTCAGCATATGCCATTAATCAGCCACACTCCCTCTCTTCGTCTCTCGCAGGGACCCTGCGCGCCACCAACAACGCGGCTGAACCCCAACGGCTCCATCCGATATGCGATGTATCAACATATCATGGGCCGAAGCCCTGTCCTCTATCCTGAGACTAAGGAGGACGCAATCCTCCTGTATATGCAAGCCGCTTGCGCCTAAAACGGCCGAAATCCGCCGTTCATCCCGCTAAGCATATGGGAAACGGGGCATAAACTTACGGAGGCGGAACGGTGGCAGGGTCGCTAACTTTTTGTAAACAGGCGCTGGCGGCGGCGCTGATCGCGGTCGCGGCGGCTCCGGCCGAATCGCAGGCGCCGCCGGCGCCGACTCCGACTTATGCCGATCTCGCCGACCTCGCCTTGGCCGCGCCGGTCGCGGCCCAGGTCAGGATCGCCGACGCCGTGGCGGTCAAGGCCGAGCGGGCGCCGGACCTCAAGCCGGGCATGGCCCGCTTCTACGTCCAGGCCGCCCTGGTCTCGCTGATCCGCTCGCCGCAGTCGCTGCCGGCGCGGCTGAGCTACCTCGTCGACCTGCCGCGCGACTCCAGGGGCAAGCCGCCCAGGCTTCGCAAGGGCGGAGAGTTCCTTCTGCTCGCGGCGCCGGTGGCGGGACGGCCGGGCGAGCTCCGGCTGGTCGCGCCCGACGCCCAGATCCCCTTCACCCCCGAGCGCGCCGCGACCCTGCGCTCGATCATCCGCGAAGCGAGCTCGGCCTCGCCGCCGCCGCGGATCGCCGGGATCGGCCGCGCCTTCCACGTGCCGGGCGCGATCCGCGGCGAGAGCGAGACCCAGCTGTTCCTGCAGACCGCCGGCGGCACGCCCGTATCGCTGACCGTGCTTCGCCGCCCGGGCCAGATTCCGGTCTGGGCCGTCGCCCTGGGCGAGATCGTCGACGAAGCCGCGGAGCCGCCCGCGCCGGCCACCCTGCTCTGGTACCGCCTGGCCTGCGGCCTGCCCCGCGCGCTGCCCAGGCAGAGCCTCGCCGAGGCCGATCCTGAAGCGGCGGCGGCGATCGAGGCGGATTACCGGCTGGTGCTGGACCGGCTCGGGCCGTGCGCGCGGTCGAGAGGTCGGGGCTAGGACGACCAAATTCCTCTCCGGCATTTGCCGGGGCGGAATTCAATAGGAGGTCAGCTCCACCCCGACCCCCGCGCAGTCCGGATAGATGTCCGGCTTCCGGGTGGCGACCCGAAGGCCGGTGACTCCGCGGCGGGCCGCGACGAGGTCGTAAATCTCCCGCGCCACCGTTTCCTGGAGGTTGAAGCGGCGGCCTTCGAGCAGGATTCCGATCTCGCTGCGAAGGAAATCATAGTCCCAGACGCCGCCGGGCTGGTCGTCGGTGGGAAAGCTCGCCTCGTCCACCCACACCTCGACCGTGACCATGAGCCGCTGCGGCGTGCCGACCTCGAAATCGTGGAAGCCGATGTCGGCGGACACGCAATAATCGTCGAGGACGATCTTGCGGCTCTTCGGCGCCAGCCGGGCGGGCACGAGGCCGTCGAGCTTCACATGCTCATTCATCACCGGGCTCCAGGAATTGCACGTCGCGGGGCAGGCCGAGGAAGCGCTGGCCGCCGTCGAGGATGAGGGTCTGCCCGGTGAAGGTCGGCGTTGCAATGATGAAGCGCAGAGCGGCGGCGATCTCCTCGACCCTGACGCCGCGGCCGAGGGCGTTCAACGCGTGGACCGACTCGAAATTCTTCTGGGCGCCGGAAACCAGGGTCAGCGACGGCGCGATCCCGCAGACCCTGATGCCGCGCCCCGCCCAGGCCCGGGCGCAGAGCTCGGTCAGACCGGCGAGGCCGATTTTGGAGATGGTGTAGCTGAAGAAATCGGGATTGGGTGCGGCGAGCTTCGAATCGAGCAGGTTGACGATCAGCCCGCCCCCCGCCGCCCGGGCGGCGAAGGCCTGGGAGAGGAAAGCCGGCGCCCGCAAATTGGTGGCGAGATGGGCCTCCCAGCCTTCGAAGGTGAAGTCGTCGGCGCCGTCGAACGCGAAACGCGAAGCGTTGTTGACCAGAAGCCGCGCCGGCGGGAGGCCGTCCAGCGCCGCCATCACCCTGGCCGCGGCCTCCGGAGAGGCGAGGTCGGCGCTGACGACGGCGGCGTTGCCCAGCTCCGCCGCGAGGGCTTGCGCCTCTCCGGTCGAGCGTCGGCAATGGATGAGCAGATGCCAGCCGTCCTCGGCCAGCGCCCGGCACAAAGCGGCGCCGATCCGCCGGGCTCCTCCGGTGACGATCGCGGTCCGCGCGCCTTCGAACTCGCTGGCCATGCCGCCGGATAGGATGGACTTGGAAAGGCGGCAAGGCTTGCCGCCGGGCTCCCGCCCCGCCAGAGTCGCCCGCGCCATGCCGATGCCCCCGCCCCCCGACGACCTTGCCGGCCTCTCGCTGGCGGAGATCGCCCGACTGGCCGAGGAGGAGAAACTGCCTCCGGTCGACAAATGGGACCCGACCCATTGCGGCGACAGCGAGATGCGCATCGCCCGCGACGGCGTCTGGTACCATCAGGGCAGCCCGATCGGCCGGCCAGCGATGGTACGGCTCTTCTCGACCATATTGAGGCGCGAGGCGGACGGCCGGTTCGTTCTCGTGACTCCGGTCGAGAAGCTCGACATCGCGGTCGAGGACGCGCCCTTCGTCGCCGTCGAGCTGAAGGCGGAAGGACAAGGCGAGGCGGCTTCGCTCGCCTTCCGCCTCAACACCGGCGACGTCGTCATCGCCGGTCCCGGCCACCCGCTTCGCTTCGCGGCGGGCGAGGGCGGACCGCACCCCTACCTCCGGGTCCGGAGCGGGCTCGACGCGCTCGTCGCCCGCCCGGTCTATTACGAGCTGGCCGAGATCGCCCTCGCCGGCGGCGACCCGCCCGGCCTGTGGAGCGGCGGCGCCTTCTTCCCGATGGACGCGGCGTGACCGGTCTCGCGGCGCGGCTCCGCGACGCCCTCGAGCGGGGGCATCGCCGCCGCCCGATCCTGCTCGAAGGCGACGTGCTCGAGGGGGCTGACGGCGATCTCACGCCGGCGGCGGTGCTGGTGGCGGTGGTCGACCATCGCTCGCCGACGGTGATCCTGACCGAGCGGCCCAAGACGATGCGCAAGCATCCCGGCCAGATCAGCTTTCCCGGCGGACGGATCGATCCGGAGGACGACGGCCCCGTCGCCGCCGCATTGCGCGAGGCCGAGGAGGAGATCGCCCTCCCTCGCGACTCGGTCGAAGTCATCGGCGCCGCCGACCTCTATCGCACCGTCACCGGCTTCGAGGTCATTCCGATCGTCGGTGTGATCCCGCCCGGCCTCGACCTCGAGCCGCAGCCGGGCGAGGTGGCGGCGATGTTCGAGGCGCCGCTCCATTATCTGCTCGACCCCCGCCACCAGATGGTCCGGACGGCGACCTGGCAGGGCCGCGAGCGCAGCTATTACGAGATCGAATGGGAGGGCCGCCGGATCTGGGGCGCGACCGCGGCGATGATCGTCAACCTGTCGCGCCGGCTGGAACTGGCGCAATGAAGCTGCCGCGGGCGGCCTGGCAGCGGCGCGAGGGGATGAAGCCGCTGCTCGCCGCGCTCGGCGCGAAGGACGGCGACACGCGCTACGTCGGCGGCTGCGTCCGCGACACCTTGCTCGGCCTTCCGGTCAGCGACGTCGATCTCGCCACCAGGCTTTCGCCGAAGGAGGTGATGGCGCGGCTCGCCAGGGCGCGGATCAAGGCGGTCCCCACCGGCCTCGCCCACGGCACCGTCACCGCCGTTGTCGGCGGCAAGCCGGTCGAGGTGACGACGCTCAGGCGCGACGTCGCCACCGACGGCCGCCGGGCCACCATCGCCTACACCGACGACTGGCGCGAGGACGCCGCCCGCCGCGACTTCACCATCAACGCCCTGCTCGCCGATCCCGCGACGCTCGAGGTCCTCGATTATTTCGGCGGTGAGGCCGACCTCGCCGAGCGCCGGGTCCGCTTCATCGGCGACCCGCTCACCCGAATCGCCGAGGATCATCTCCGGATCCTGCGCTTCTTCCGCTTCTACGCGCGCTTCGGGGCGGGAGCGCCCGATCCGGCGGGGCTCGAAGCCTGCGCGGACCGGGCCAACGACCTGATGGCGCTGTCGCGCGAGCGGATCGCCGACGAGCTCACCAAGCTGCTCGCTCTGCCCGGCCCGGTCGACGCGGTCCGGCTGATGGTGGAGCGGGGGATATTGAAGCCGGTGCTGCCGGAGATCGGCGCGGACGGAATCGACCGGCTGGCGAGGCTGGTCCGGCGCGAGGAGGAAGCGGGGGTTCCGGCGAACCCGCTTCGGCGGCTCGCGGCGCTGATCCCCGCCGACCCCGACCTCGCCGGCGCCATCGCCGCCCGCCTCCGCCTGTCGAACCGTTCCGCCAAGAGGCTGGTATCGGCCGCGAGACGCGCTCCAGGCGACCCGGAGCCGCCGCAGATCCTCGCTTATGCGATCGGCGGCGAAGAGGCCGTCGACCGGATCCTGCTCGGCGAAGGCGAGCCCGGCGCGACGGCGGCGCTGGCCGGCTGGCAAAGGCCGCGGATGCGGCTCGGCGGCGGCGACCTCATCGCCATGGGCCTGGCTCCCGGACCGGTGGTGGCCCGGACCCTCCAGGCGATCGAGCGCGAATGGGCCGAGGCCGGCTTTCCGCCGGAGAGCGGGGCGCAGCGGGCCATCGCCCGGCGCCATGTCGATCAGGCCTTGCGTGAAGCCCAGTAAGCGAGCGCCGAATCCGGATCGAGGGGCCGCGCGAAATGGAAGCCCTGGCCGTGCGAGCAGCCCATTTCGGCCAGCGCCCGCGCCAGCTCCGGCGAGTCGATGCCCTCCGCCGTCGTATCCATGCCGAGCGCGCTGGCGAGCGACAATATGGCCCGGACGATGGCGACCGAATCGGCATCCCGGAGCATTCCGGAGACGAAGCTTCGGTCGATCTTGAGCATGTCGATCGGCAGGCGCTGGAGATAGGCGAGCGAGGTGTAGCCGGTGCCGAAATCGTCCATCGCGACGCTGACCCCGAGCGCCTTCAGGCCGTCGAGGACATCGGTCGCGCGCTTCGGATCCTGGACGATCGCGCTTTCGGTGAGCTCCAGGATCAGCCGCTCCCCCGGCAGGCCGTGCCGGGCGAGGGTGCAGTCGACGAAGCTGGTGATATCGTCCCGGGCGATCTGCAGGGCCGAGAGGTTGACGCTGACCGAAAGCGGCAGCGGCGCGCCATGGGCCGAATCCCACCGGCGCAGGGTGGCGATCGCCGTTTCCAGCGCCCATTGGCCGAGCGGAACGATCAGCCCCGATTCCTCTGCGACCGGGATGAATTCGGCCGGCGAGATCGGGCCGCGCCGGGGATGGTCCCAGCGCGCCAGCGCCTCGAAGCCGGCGACGGCGCCCGAGCGGAGGTCGATCAGCGGCTGATAGACCAGGGTGAGGCCGCCGCGCTCGATCGAATGGCGAAGCTCGGTTTCGATGCTGAACCGCCGACGCGCCGCCCGCGCCTGATTGGGCTCGTATATCTGCACGGCGCCGCTCGCCTTGGAGCGCTTCAAGGCGAATTGGGCGTTGCGGAGCACCTCCTCTGCAAGCGCCTCGCTTCCGCTCAGCAGGGCGCAACCGAGCGCGCAGTCGACCCTTATCTCGAGCTCCGACAGCCGGAACGGCGCGGCCATCACCGCCTCGATCCGGGCGGCCGCCTGAAGCGCTTCCTCAAGGCCGCGGTCGAGCCGCATCAGGATCCCGAACTCGTCGCCGCCGGTGCGGGCGAGAAGGTCGCCGGCGCGGAGCGCCGAATAGAGCCGGCGGGCGAAGGTGATCAGCAATTCGTCGCCGGCGAGCGAGCCGACGCATTCGTTGACCCGGCTGAAGCGGCGCATGTCGACGACGAGGACGGCATAGCTTCCGGGCTGGAAGCCGGGATCTTCGAGCACCGCCTCGACCTGCTCGTTGAAGGCGGTCCGGTTGGGAAGGCCGGTCAGGCTGTCGCGAAGCATTTCGGCGCGAAGGCTGCGCTCGGTCTCGACCTGGGCGGTCTTGTCGATCAGCGATACCATGCAGCGGCCGGGCTGGCCGGGCAGAAGCGTCAGCCGGGCGAAGCGGATCGTGAAATGGCGGCCGGCGACGGGGCGGCCGTCGGTGGTGTCGAATTGCGCGGCGGAGTCGTTCGAGCCGAGGAAGGCGGTGAGTCGGGTCCCGATCGGACCCGAGCGGAGCATCGGCACCTCGGCGATCCGGCGCTCGCCAAGCCGCTCATCCCATTCGGCGACGAGTCGGAACGGCTGGTTGGCGCATTCGATGAAGGGTTCGTCGCCGAGGGTGAGGATGGCGGAGGCGATCGGCAGGGCGTCGATATAGCGCTGGCGTACCGCCTCGAGCACGATGTGGAATTGGGGCGCGAGGTCCGGAGGCACGCCGGCGTGCGGCGGAGGATGTCCCGCAGCCGATCCGCCTCGCCTCCGCGCCTTTGCTGCCGCCATGGCACCGTTCCTAGGCGGGAATGGTTAATTCTTTCTTCAGACGGCAAGGCCTCAGCCGAACGGAGTCTCCTTCGGGAATCCGACCGGGGGCATCCGGCCGGCGGCGCCGCGGGCGGCGCGCCACGGATTCAGGTCGGCTTCGGTCCGGGTTCGTCCGCTTTCGCCGCCCATTGGCCAGCTGAGACCGTCGGCGAAGCGGAAGCTGGTCACGCCGGCGAGGCCGCCGTCGCGATAGCGCTGGAGCTGGACGCCCTGGCCGCGGCCCATTTCGGGCAGCTCCGGCAGGGGGAAGACGACCATCTTCCTGTTTTCGCCGATCACTGCGACATAATCATGGCCTTCGCCGATCGGCCGAACCGCCTTGAGCCGGGCGCCGGGCTTGAGGTTGACGATCTGCTTGCCCTTGCGGGTCTCTGCGACCGCGCCCGCCGCGGCGGTGACGAAGCCGCGGCCGTCGGTCGTGGCGAGCAGGAGCTTGTCGGCCGCCGCGGCCCGGAACAAGGCGACGATATTGCCCTCGCCCTCGACGTCGACCATCAGCTTGATCGGCTCGCCGAAGCCGCGCCCGCCGGGGAGCCGGTCCGCCGCCAGCGTGTAGAAGCGGCCGTCGGCCGCCGCGAGCAGCAATTTGTCGGTGGTCTGGGCGTGGAAGAAGAAGCGGCCGCCGTCGCCTTCCTTGAACTTCAGCGCCTCCGCCTCGGCCGGGTCGACATGGCCCTTCATCGCCCGGATCCAGCCCCGCTGCGACATGATCACGGTGATCGGCTCCCGTTCGATCATCGCTTCGAGCGGAATCTCGCGCGCCGGCGCGGCCTCCTCGATCAGGGTGCGGCGGTCGCCGAGCTCGGGGGCCTTGCCGTAGCGGTCGCGAAGCGCGGCCAAATCCTTCACCAGCCGCTTGCTCTGCAGCTTCGGGTCGTTGACCAGGGCTTCGAGTCCCTCACGCTCGGCGATCAGCTGCTCCCGCTCGCCGCGGAGCTGCATCTCCTCGAGCTTTCGAAGCGAACGCAGGCGCATGTTGAGTATGGCTTCGGCCTGGCGGTCGCTGAGCGCGAACTCCGCGATCATCACCGGCTTCGGCTCGTCCTCGGTGCGGATGATCTCGATCACCCGGTCGAGATTGAGAAAAGCGACGATATAGCCTTCGAGCAGCTCCAGCCGGTCGTCGATCTTGCCGATCCGGTATTGCGACCGGCGCATCAGAACGCTGAACTGATGCGCCACCCAGGCCGACAGCACCTCCTTGAGGCCCATCACCCGCGGGGTCCGGTCCGAATCGAGCACGTTCATGTTGAGCGGCACCCGCACCTCGAGATCGGTCAGCCGGTACAGGCTTTCCTTGAGCAGCCCGGGGTCGATGGTGCGGCTGCGCGGCTCGATGACGATCCGGATCAGCGCGTCCGATTCGTCGCGGACGTCGGCGAGGATGGGCAGCTTCTTGTCGGAAATGAGGGCGGCGATCTGCTCGATCAGCTTGTTCTTGGGCACCTGATACGGGATTTCGGAGATGATGAGCTGCCACATGCCCTGGGGCAGCTTCTCGATGCCGGTCGGCTCCCATTGCGAATCGGCGGCCTTCCCGGTCGAAAAGCGGCCGCGTACCCGGAAAGAACCGCGTCCCGTCGCATAGGCCGTTGCAATGGCGTCGGGGCTGTCGACGAGCACGCCGCCGGTCGGGAAATCCGGTCCCTGCACCTTCTCCATCAAGGCGGCGTGATCGGCCTTGGGATTTTTCACGAGGACGATCGCCGCGTCGATGATCTCGGCGAGATTGTGGGGCGGGATCGAGGTCGCCATGCCGACGGCGATGCCGCTGGCGCCGTTGGCGAGCAGATTGGGGAAGAGGCCCGGAAAGACCTCGGGCTCTTCCTCCTCGCCATTGTAGGTCGGGCGATAGTCGACCGTGCCTTCGTCGAGCCCGGCCATCAGATCGATCGCGGCCGGGGTCAGACGGGCCTCGGTGTAACGGTAGGCGGCGGCGTTATCGCCGTCGATATTGCCGAAATTGCCCTGGCCGTCGACGAGCGGATAGCGCAGCGAGAAATCCTGGGCGAGGCGGACCATGGCGTCATAGACCGACTGATCGCCATGGGGATGATATTTGCCGATCGTGTCGCCGACCACCCGCGCGCATTTCTTGTAGCCCGCGGCCGGATCGAGGCGGAGCAGCCGCATCGCCCAGAGCAGGCGGCGGTGCACCGGCTTCAGCCCGTCGCGCACGTCGGGAAGCGAGCGGGCCGTGATCGTCGAGAGGGCGTAGACGAGATAGCGCTGGGAGAGCGCGTCCTCGAAACGGTGATTCTGGATCGGATCGATATCGTTCAAGGCGTCTGACATGCCGGACCGATAGCAGCGGGATTCGGAGGAAGCGACTGTGTCTTGCCTTTGTCTACTAATAAGATAATGTTACAATCAGCCGGCGAAGACCGGTGCTGAAACAAGAGGAGAGAAGGATGCGCAAGGCAATCTGTTTGGGTCTCCTGCTGGCGACCGCCGCGTGCGGTGCCCAGACCAACGAGGAAAGCGCCGGACCCGTCACGCGCGAGGAGGGCCAGGCCGCCGACGCCGACGCCAGCGGAAGCATGCTCCCGGCACCGGAGGCCGCGGAATCCTCCCGGGCACCGCGTCCCCCCGGAGTCGCTCCCACCGCCGCCCCCGGGGTCGCGTTCAACTATCGCTACGCCTTCCGGCTTCCCGCCGAAAATATCGGCCGGGTCCAGGAAGAGCATGCCCAGGCCTGCGAGAAGCTGGGGGTCGAGCATTGCCGGATCATCGCGATGAATTATCGCGACGACGGCGATCGCCATGTCGAGGCTCAGCTCGCCTTCAAGCTGGATCCCGCCCTCGCCCGCCATTTCGGCCGGGAAGGCATCGGCGCCGTCACCAAGGCGCAGGGCGAGCTCCTCCAGGCCGCGATCACCGGAACCGACGTCGGCAGCGAGATCGCGGCGGCGACGCGGGTCCAGGCCCAGCAGGCCGATGAAATGCGAAGGATCGAGCAGCAGCTCGCCCGCCCGGGCCTCAGCTCCGCGGAACGGGTCGAGCTCCAGCAGCAGCTCCAGACCCTTCGCGAATCGATCCGCGTCGGCCAGTCGGAGCAGACGGGGCGCCGGCAGATGCTGGCGAACACGCCGGTGACCTTCGACTACAGGGCCGGCAAGACCGGCAGCCGGCTGGAGCGGGGGATCGCCGACGCGCTCGACAATTTCGCCGGGGCGGCGATCACGGCGCTAATCGTGCTCGTGACGCTCCTGCCGTGGATCGTCCTTCTGCTCCTGCTCTGGCTGCTCTGGCGCTGGCTCAACCGGCGCTTCAACATCGCCGCGCGCCGTGCGGAGCCGCGCGAGCCCGTCGAGACTAGTCCGCCGGAGGCCTGAATGCGTCCGCCGGGGCCAGAGCGGCCTCGGCGGCCATCTCGCCCAGCAGCCAGTCGCGGAAGGCGCGGATCTTGGCCCGGCCGCGCTTGTGCTCGGGGTAGACGAGCCACAAGGCGGGCCCGCTGACCACGACGAGGTCGAAGGGCTGGATGAGCCGGCCGGCGGCGAGCTCGCCCCGCCAGTAAAGCGGGGTGAGCAGGCCGACGCCATGGCCGGCGAGGGCGGCATTGCCCTCGAGCGCCTGCGAATCGAGCCGGATGCCCTGTTTCGGCGCCTCGTCCTCGAGGGCGACCCCGGCCTCCTCGAGCCACGGCTTCCACCACCAGTCGTGGGCGTTCAGGCGGGGGACGCGGAGCAGATCCTCGGGCCGCTCGAGCCGGTGGCGGTCGCGGAACTCGGGCGTGCAGAGCGGCGTCGAATAGAGGCAGAAGAGGAAATGCTGCCTGAGGCCCGGCCAGGGTCCGCGCCCCATGCGGACCGCGACGTCGATGTCGTCGCGGGCGAAATCGGCCATGGCGTTGGAGGTGAGAAGCCGCACCGCCAGCTCGGGCCGGGCGATCTGGAAGCCGCCGAGGCGCGGCGCCAGCCAGTTGGAGGCGAAGGTCTGCGCGGTGCTGATCGCGAGCACGCTCTCATCCTCGTCGACGAGGCCGGAAAAGCCCTCGGCGAGCCGGTCGAAGGCGTCGGACACTATCGGCGCCAGCCGGCGCCCGGCCTCGCTCAGCGTCACTCGCCGCTTGGAGCGGACGAACAGTGGGAGCCCGAGCCGCTCCTCGAGCAGCCTTATCTGGTAGCTGACGGCGGCCTGGGTCATCCCGAGCTCGCCCGCCGCGAGGGTGAAATTCTCATGCCGGGCGGCCGCCTCGAAGACTCGGACGGACGGCAAAGGCGGGAGGTGGCGCATCGCCAAAGATGATAAGTTCAGCTTATCACCTGAGTCCAGTCTTTAGTTGGACGACGGGAGGGGTCGAGCCTTATCTCACTCCTATGAAGCGCCGCACGACGCGGCAGCCCAGTCAAGGAGTGATAAAATGCGCGACGAAATGGACGGCCGCATCTGGGTCGAGCATCACCAGGCTTTTTCCGACGATCTGGCGAAACTCTTCGCCAGGGTCGGCGCCGCCATCGGCACCGGCCTGAGGCGCCTCAACGAAATGGAGTTCGACGCCCCCTGGAAGCGCGACTTCCGCGGGTCCGGCCAGGCCTGAAACCCACGGGGGCCAAGGAGAGACGACATGAGCTACCTTACCGCCAAATTCGCCCCGATCTTCCTCGCCCTCGCCTTGACCGTCTCGGGCGTGACCCTGGCCGCCACCGCGTCCGCGCCGACCCTGCCCGGGCCCATCGCCCCCTTCGGCTGCGGCGCCTGACCCGCGGCCGCCGGCGAGCGCCGGGGGTGCCCTCTCCCCCCGGCGCTCCAGACATTAATTGGTGCCAGGCACCAATTTAGCGGATTTGCCACTTGGCGAGCGCGCCGCTACCGCCGCCGGGATGCGTCCCGCCCTTGCCCTCGCCCTCCTCACGGCGCTAGCCGGGTGCTCGGTGTCCGAGCCCCCCGCCTCTCCGCCCCAGTCGCAGGCGATTCCGCAGCCCGAGCTGATGAAATGGCCGGCTCTGCTCGATCGGACCCGGCCGGAGCCGAGCGCGACGATCGCTTATGGCGACGACCAGATGCAGAAGGTCGACCTCTGGCTCCCCGCCGGCTCCGGCCTGCATCCGACCGTGCTGATGGTCCATGGCGGCTGCTGGCAGACCGAGATCGCCGACCGCCGGATCATGAACTGGATCGCCGCCGACCTTCAGAAGCGGGGGATCGCGGTCTGGAACGTCGACTATCGCGGAGTCGACCGCGGCGGCGGCGGCTATCCGGGCACCTTCGCCGACGCCGCCGAAGCCGCCGATGCGCTTCGCGACCATGCCGCAGAGTATAAGCTCGACATCGAGCCGCTCGTCGCCGTGGGCCATTCGGCGGGCGGCCATCTCGCCCTCTGGCTGGCCGCGCGGCGGGCGGCGAGCCGGCGTCCGCCGGGCCCGCTCATTCCCCGCGGCAGCCCGCTCCTCGCCGCCGATCCGCTTCCCATCGACACGGTGGTCAGCCTCGGCGGCCTGCCCGATCTCGAGCTCGCCGCGACTCCGCCCGGCAGCGGCTGCGGAACCGAGGTGATCGGGAAGCTGGTCGGCCCGCCGACCCTGAGCAGCCGCAACGTCTATGCCGACACCTCCGTCCCCCGCCTTGCCCCGCTCGGAATCCGCCAGGTGCTGATCAACGGCCTCCAGGACAGGATCATCCCGACCGCTTACGCCGAGGCTTATGCCAAGCCGATGCGCGCCGCCGGCGACGAGGTGAAAGTCCGGATGATCGAGAGCACCGGCCATGTCGAGCTGATCGCGCCCGAGACCGCGGCCTGGACCGCGGCGGTCGAGGAGATCGAGGCGGCGCTTGGAAGAAAGGGGCGGCGGTGACGCCGCCACCCACGTCATCCCGGCGGAAGCCGGGACCCAGGAACTCTGCCGGTGAAATTACGGAGCTGACCGTGTTCATGGGCCCCGGCTTTCGCCGGGGTGACGAAACGTGACCAGTCTCGCCGACGTCAAGGCCCTCGACGCCGCCGATCCGCTCCGTCCCTTCCGCGACCGCTTCGTCCTGCCCGAGGGAATCATCTATCTCGACGGCAACTCGCTCGGCGCCCTGCCCAGGGCCGCCGTCGCCCGGCAAAGCGCCATGGTCGAGGAGGAATGGGGCTCGGAGCTGATCCGGAGCTGGAACACGCGCGGCTGGATCGAGGCGCCGCAGCGGGTCGGCGCGAAGATCGCCGCCCTCATCGGCGCCAGGCCGAACGAGGTGATCGTCGCCGATTCGACCTCGGTCAATCTGTTCAAGCTAATCGTCGCCGCGGCCGCCCTCGCCCCCGATCGCCGCCGGCTCCTGTCCGAAGCCGGCAATTTCCACACCGACCTCCACATCGCCGCGGGCGCCGCCGACCTCGCCGGATTGAAGCTCGACATCGTCGGCCGCGAGTCGCTCGACGCCGCGATCGGGGCGGACACCAATTTGCTCCTGCTCACCCATGTCCACTTCAAGGCCGGCTTCCGCTTCGACATGGCCGAGGTGACCGCCCGGGCGAAGGCCGCCGGCGCCCTCACCCTCTGGGATCTCAGCCACAGCGCCGGCGCCGTGCCGCTCGACCTCAATCGCGACGGCGCCGAGCTCGCCGTCGGCTGCGGCTACAAATATCTGAACGGCGGACCCGGGGCGCCGGCCTTCCTCTACGTCGCGGAGCCTCTCCAGGAGCGGCTGATGCCGCCGCTGCGCGGCTGGATGGGCCATGCCGAGCCTTTCGCCTTCACCGACGACTACCGGCCGGCGCCCGGCATCGGCCGCTTCCTCGTCGGCACCCCGCCGATGCTCAGCCTGGCCGCGCTCGAAAGCGGCGTCGAGAGCTTCGCGGGCGCGGACATGGCCGCGCTCTGGGCCAAGTCCGTCGCCCTGTTCGGCCTCTTCGCCGGGCGCGTCGCGGCCCGCTGCCCCGAGCTCGAGTGCATCTCGCCGGCCGATCCCGAAAGCCGCGGCAGCCACATCAGCTTCCGTCATCCGGGCGCCTTCGAGCTCTGCCAGGCCCTGATCGCCGACGGCGTGATCGGCGACTTCCGCGCCCCCGACGTCGTCCGCTTCGGCCTGACCCCGCTCTA
Source organism: Allosphingosinicella sp. (assembly GCA_040514175.1). Classification (GTDB taxonomy): domain Bacteria; phylum Pseudomonadota; class Alphaproteobacteria; order Sphingomonadales; family Sphingomonadaceae; genus Allosphingosinicella. Next base: position 44,835 of record JBEVDE010000448.1, read on the forward strand.
CCTCGGCTATGAGGACGTGTTCACGGCGGTCGAGCGGATGGGCTCGATCCTCGACAGCGGCCGCTGGCGCGATCCGCAATTCGCCGTGCGCGGAAAAGTCACCTGACGAGAAATCCTCCCCATCGCCAGATGGGGAGGGGGACCACCCGAAGGGTGGTGGAGGGGTAATCGCGCAGGCCTGTGCCAGCTACCCCTCCACCAGGCTTCGCCTGGTCCCCCTCCCCGGAAATCTCGGGGAGGATTTTCACCCTTGTGTATTATATTGATAACACACTATGATCGGGCGAAATCCAAACCGTGAGAGGTGCCCGATGAATGCCAAGTCCCTGCTGCTCGCCGCCTGTGCCGTCATGACCGTCGCCACGGTTCCCGCGGTCGCCCAGACCAACGTCCCGCTTATCCCGCGCGAGAAGATCTTCGGCAATCCGACCCGGGTCGCCGGCCGTCTGTCGCCCGACGGCAAGTGGCTGAGCTGGATCGCGCCGCGCGACGGAGTCCTCAACATCTACGTCGCGCCCGCCGCCGACCCGAAGTCGGCCCGGCCGCTGACCGCCGAGACCAAGCGGCCGATCCGGCAATATTTCTGGTCGCCGGACAGCAAGCAGATATTGTTCATCAACGACAAGGGCGGCGACGAGAATTTCCTCCTCTACGGAGTGGACGTCGTCTCCGGCGCGCAGCGCACCCTCACCCCGTTCGAGAAGACGCGGGTCCAGATCGTCGGAATCTCCAACGACGTCACCGACCGGATCCTCGTCGGGGTCAACAATCGCGATCCCAAGTGGCACGACGTCCACAGCCTCGACCTCGCCAGCGGCAAGCTCACGCCGGTGATGATCAACAGCGGCGGCTTCCAGTCCTTCCTCGCCGACGAGCAATTGAACGTCCGCGGCGCCACCAAGCCCCGGCCCGACGGCGGCAGCGCCTTCTACCGGGTGACGGGCGGCAAGGTCGAGGCCGAGCCGTTCGAGCAGATCGGACTCGAGGACGCCCAGACCACCTTCCCGGCCGGCTTCACCACCGACGGCAAGACTCTCTACTGGATCGACTCGCGCGGCCGCGACACCGCCGTCCTGATCGCCCAGGACGTCGCCAGCGGCCGCAAGACGATCGTCGCCGAGAACGCCCGCGCCGATATCGGCGGGGTGATGTCGAACCCGAAGACGGGCCGGATCGAAGCCTATGCGGTCGACTATCTGAAGAACGAATGGACCCCGGTCGGGCCGGCCGTGAAGGGCGATCTCGACTTCCTCAAGGGCAAGCTGGAGGGCGAGCTCAGCGTGACCTCGAGGACCGCCGCCGACGACAAGTGGATCGTCGCCGTCGATCCGGTGACGGCGCCCTCGGCCGCCTGGCTCTACGACCGCAAGGCGAAGAAGCTGACCAAGCTCTACACCAGCCGCCCCGAACTCGAGGGTGCGCCGCTCGCCGCGATGCACCCGGTCGAGATCAGGACCCGCGACGGGCTCAACATGGTGTCCTACCTCACGCTTCCGCCGGGCAGCGATCCGGACGGCGACGGCAAGCCGAACCGGCCGGTGCCGCTCGTGCTCATGGTCCATGGCGGACCCTGGGGCCGCGACAGCTACGGCTATGACGGCGGCGCGCAATGGCTCGCCAATCGCGGCTATGCCGTGCTCTCGCCCAATTTCCGGGCCTCGACCGGCTTCGGCAAGAAGTTCATCTCGGCCGGCGACCTGCAATGGGGCAAGAAGATGCAGGACGATCTCGGCGACGCCGTCGACTGGGCCGTGGCCGGCGGCATCACCACCGCCGACAAGGTGGCGATCATGGGCGGCTCCTACGGCGGCTATGCGGTGCTCGCCGGCCTCGCCTTCACCCCGGACAAATATGCCTGCGGAGTCGACATCGTCGGACCGTCCAACCTCGGCACCCTGCTCGGCACCATTCCGCCTTATTGGGAGGCTCTGAAGGCGCAATTCTACAAGAGGATGGGCGATCCGAACACGGCGGAGGGCAAGGCCTATCAGCGCGAAGTCTCGCCGCTCTACAGCGCCGACAAGATCCGCCGGCCGCTCCTGATCGGCCAGGGCGCCAACGATCCGAGGGTCAACGTCGCCGAATCGCAGCAGATCGTCGACGCTCTCAAGGCCAAGGGCATACCGGTCACCTACGTCCTCTTCCCCGACGAGGGCCACGGCTTCGCCCGACCGGTCAACAACATCGCCTTCAACGCGGTGGCGGAGAATTTCCTGGCCAAATGCCTCGGCGGCCGCGCCGAGCCGATCGGGCCGGCGCTGAAGGCGTCGTCGGCGCAAGTGCCCTACGGCGCGGAATATGCGCCGGGCCTGGCGGAGGCTTTGAAATAGTAAATCCTCCCCGAGCTTGCTCG